>WGFP01000121.1 GCA_015492195.1 Acidiferrobacterales bacterium | reverse complement strand
CATGCAGGCACAATTCATGGCGCTTAACAGTATCGCCACGGGCAGCGGCTCGGTGACCGAGACGGTCTTTGAAAACCGCTTCATGCACGTGCAGGAGTTGCAACGCATGGGCGCAAATATCGAAATGAAAGGCAACACGGCGTTTGTGCGCGGGGTGAAGCGTCTGTACGGCGCGCCGGTAATGGCGACCGACCTCCGGGCGTCGGCGAGCCTGGCGCTTGCCGGACTGGTGGCGGAGTCCGAGACCGTTGTCGATCGCATCTATCACATCGACCGTGGCTACGAATGTATCGAGGAAAAGCTGGCGCAGCTGGGCGCACGCATCCAGCGCGTGCAAGGGGTAAGCCTGTCGGACGCCGCCGGCGCCGAAACAGATGTACCGGAACCGCGGCCGGGAAAACAAACGGCTTGAATCATGTCCACCGTATTAAACATCGCCTTGTCCAAAGGGCGGATCCTGGAGGAGGGGCTGCCTCTGCTCGCCCGCGCCGGCCTCGTGCCGACGGAAGATCCCCTTAAAAGCCGCCGCCTGATCCTGGACACCAATCTTCCGGATGTGAAACTGACCGTCATCCGCGCCGCCGACGTGCCCACCTATGTGCAGTTCGGCGCCGCCGATCTGGGAATTGCCGGCAAGGACGTGCTCATGGAATATGAGGGCGACGGGCTGTACGAGTTGATGGACCTCAACATCGCCCGCTGTCGTCTGATGGTCGCCGAACCGAAAAAGCTTGCCGAAAGCGATGATCCGCAAAACTGGACGCGGCTTCGCATCGCCACAAAATATGTCAAAACCACGCAACGCCACTTCGCCGCCAAGGGCATCCAGACCGATGTCATCAAACTGTACGGCTCGATGGAACTGGCGCCGCTCGTGGGTCTGTCCGATCGCATTGTGGACCTGGTGAGCACGGGCCAAACCCTCAAGGCCAACGGGCTCGTCGAGGTCGAACACATCGCCGACATCAGCGCCTGGCTGGTGGCGAACAAGGCCTCCATGAAAATAAAACGCAAGGCGCTCAAGGCCCTCATCGATCGTCTGGCGCAGGCCGTGGGTCAAGCATCCCCCCGGCAGGGATGAGGACGCCATGAATAAACCGACGTTGCGTTTATTGAGCACCGCGGATGCCGGTTTCGCCGCGGCCCTCGAGCAGTTGCTGGATCGTGCTGTGAATGAGGATGCCGAGGTCGAGACAGCCGTCCGTGCGATCCTTGCGGAGGTGCAAACGCGCGGCGACGCGGCGCTTATTGACTATACTCGCCGTTTCGACCGTAATTCCGTCGTCACGGTCGCAGAACTGGAAGTGAGGCAGGAGCGATTGGCAGCCGCTAAGGCGGCCATTGCTTCCGAACAAAGGACGGCGCTCGAATTCGCGGCCGGGCGCATCCGCGCCTACCATGAACGCCAGCGCGTCGATTCCTGGAGTTATACCGATGACGACGGCACCCTCCTGGGCCAGCAGGTGACGCCCCTGGACCGGGTGGGCCTCTATGCCCCCGGCGGTAAGGCGGCCTACCCTTCCTCCGTGCTGATGAACGCGATTCCGGCCAAGGTCGCCGGGGTGGCGGAACTTATTATGATGACCCCGGCCCCGGAGGGGCGCATCAGCGACTTGGTGCTGGCGGCCGCGGCCATCGCCGGCGTGGATCGCGTGTTCACCGTCGGCGGCGCCCAGGCGATCGCGGCGTTGGCGTACGGGACGGAGACGGTGCCCAGGGTGGATAAAATCGTCGGTCCGGGAAACGTCTATGTGGCTACGGCCAAGCGCCTGGTGTACGGCCGGGTGGACATCGACATGATCGCCGGGCCTTCCGAGATCGTGGTGGTGTGCGACGGCAAGACCGATCCCGCGTGGGTGGCCATGGATCTCTTTTCCCAGGCGGAACACGATGAGGCGGCCCAGGCGATCCTGATCAGCCTGGATGAGGCCTTTACCCGCAAGGTCGGCGAGACGGTCGAGGCCTTGCTGGAAAGAATGGAACGGCGCGAGATCATCCGCGCGGCGCTTGCGCGGCGCGGCGCGCTGATCACGGTGCGTGATCTCGACGAGGCGATCGAATTGGTCAATCGCATCGCGCCCGAGCACCTGGAGCTTTCGATCGAAGACCCGGCGCCGGTTGCCGCGCGGGTGCGTCATGCCGGCGCCATCTTTTCGGGTCGTTACACGGCCGAGGTGCTGGGCGATTATTGCGCCGGGCCCAATCACGTGTTGCCGACCGCCGGCACCGCGCGCTTCAGTTCGCCGCTCGGGGTCTATGATTTTCAGAAGCGCACCAGCCTGATTCAGTGCTCCGCGGAAGGCGCCTCGAAACTGGGCAAGACCGCCGCCGTGCTGGCGCGCGGCGAGGGGCTCACCGCGCACGCGCGGTCGGCGGAGTACCGCATCAAAAAGTAGCAAGCAGCAAGTAACAAGTAGTAAAGAGAGAGCGGAGATTTTTGCTTGTTTGCTTGCTGCGGGTTGTGCAAATCATGTCGATTACGGAAAAAATCACTCGCCTGATACGTCCTGAAATCCGCGCGTTGGAACCCTATGCCGTGCCGGATGCCCAGGGGCTGATCAAGCTCGATGCCATGGAGAATCCCTACTCCTGGCCCGATGAGATCAGGCAGGCGTGGCTTGAAGCGCTGCGCGACGTTGCACTTAACCGTTATCCGGACCCCGGCGCGCGCGCCTTGAAGCAGGACTTGCGCGCGGCCATGCAGGTGCCGAAGAACATGGGCCTGCTGCTCGGCAACGGTTCCGATGAATTGATCCAGATGATTCTCATGGCCGTGGCGCGGCCGGACAGCGCGGTGCTGGCGCCGGCCCCGACCTTCGTCATGTATGAAATGATCGCGCGCGCCGTCGGCGTGCGATTCATCGGCGTGCCGCTCAAGGACGATTTTTCGCTCGACGTTTCCGCCATGCGTGAGGCCATGGCGCAACACGCCCCGGCGGCGGTGTTCCTTTCCTACCCGAACAATCCCACCGGTAATCTGTTTGCCGCGGCGGACGTGGAGGCGGTGCTCAGGGACGCGCCCGGCCTGGTGATATTGGATGAAGCGTATTACCCCTTTTCGGGAGAAAGCTTTATGGACCGCATCCAACGCTATGACAATCTGCTCGTGCTGCGCACGCTGTCCAAGCAGGGCCTGGCGGGGTTGCGGCTCGGGGTGCTCGCCGGTGATCCGTTGTGGCTCGATGAATTGGACAAGGTGCGCCTGCCCTATAACCTCGGCAGTCTCACTCAGGCAAGCGCCCGGTTTGCCTTGACGCATAGGGAAATCCTGCGCGCCCAGGCGCAACAAATCTGCGCGGACCGCGAAAAGCTTTACCGGGAACTTGTCGCCATGCCCGGTATCCGAGCGTGGCCGAGCCGGACCAATTTTCTTTTGTTCCGGACAGAGAATCGCGATGCCGGTGACGTGTACGATGCCCTGCGCCGATCCGGCGTCCTGGTTAAGAATCTAAATTCATCGGAAGGCCCGCTTAAGAACTGCCTGCGCGTCACCGTCGGCACGCCGGCGGAAAACGTCGCCTTCGTGGACGCGCTTGGCAAGGCGCTGTGATTGCCCTGTTTCTTGCCGGTTGTGATACCATCGTTGGCCGAAATTGAACGGAGAATGTCTGTGTCCGAGCGCAGCGCCGAGGTAACGCGCAACACCAAGGAAACCCGGATCACGGTGGCCGTGAACCTGGACGGTAAGGGCGCCTCAAATTTCGATACCGGCCTGCCTTTTCTGGAACACATGCTGGAGCAGGTGGCGCGGCACGGCTTGATCGATCTGACGATCCGGGCGAAGGGCGATTTGCACATCGACGCCCACCATACCGTCGAGGATATCGGCATTGCCCTGGGCCAGGCGGTCGCCAAGGCCGTCGGCGACAAGAAGGGCATCCGCCGCTATGGGCACGCCTATGTGCCGTTGGACGAGGCCCTGAGTCGCGTGGTCATTGATTTTTCCGGACGCCCCGGCCTTGATTACCGGGTTGATTTCCCGCGTGCGCGCATCAGCGACTTCGACGTGGACCTGGTGCATGAATTTTTTCAGGGTTTCAGCAACCATGCCCTGGTGACCCTGCACGTGGATTGCTTAAAAGGGAAAAACGCACACCACGTTGCGGAGACGGTGTTCAAGGCGTTCGGCCGCGCGTTGCGCATGGCGCTGGAGGCCGATCCGCGTATGGGTGGGGTTGTTCCCTCAACCAAGGGGAGTTTGTAGCGATCCCAAATCCGGAACCGCTGTGATGTTGTACGCGTTCATCCACAAATATACGGCGTTCCTTTCCGCCGATTTGTCTCCCACCATCCTTATTTGAATCTATAATCTATGAATACGGTGGCGGTGATTGATTACGGTATGGGCAACCTGCGTTCCGTGTGCAAGGCGATCGAGCATGTTGCGCCGGCGGCGCGCGTCACGCTGACTTCCGATTCGGAAGAGGTTCGGCGTGCGGAGCGGGT
>WGFP01000120.1 GCA_015492195.1 Acidiferrobacterales bacterium | reverse complement strand
GTAAAAAACAGCTCCGAAAAAATCAAGCCGCTTCCGTCGACGTGCAATCGACGACAACCGATAAAATGAGAACCCGATGAGACTCAGCCAGGACGCCCGCAGCCGCGTCACGATCGTCATCACGTTCATTATCGCCCTGATTCTGAATGTAGTGCCGGGGCCCGTTTGGGCGGAACCGTTCCGCCCCGATTGGGTGGGGCTCATTCTTATCTATTGGTGCCTGGCCACTCCAACCCGCGTCGGCGTCGGCAGTGGGTGGATGGCCGGTCTTGCCCTGGATGTGCTCTACGGCTCCCTTCTCGGTCAAAATGCCCTGGCCAAGGCCTTGGTCGCCTACCTCGCGGTAAAATTCCACTTGCAGCTGCGCATGTTTCCGCGCTGGCAACAGGCCGTCAGTGTTTTGATACTGCTCGCCATCAATCAACTCATCGTGATATGGATCAGAGGCGCCGTCGGCCAAGCCCCTGATTCTCTATCTTATTGGCTGTCCAGTATTGTCGGCATGCTCATTTGGCCATGGCTTTTTGTCATTCTTCGCGACGTGCGGCGACGGGTACATGTGACCTAAACCATGCTCAACATTCCGATCAAGGATTATTTTCGCGAAACCAGGTTGTTTAATTCACGTCTGTCGATTGCTGCGGTAGGCGTGTTGATCTTAACCCTGATTTTGCTGGTACGTCTCGTATACCTGCAAATAGTCAGTTATCGACATTACGCCACGCTTTCACAGACAAACCGCATCAAACCGATCCCGATACCACCGGTGCGCGGCCTGATCCTGGATCGGAATGGAGTGGTCCTGGCGCAGAACTTTCCGGTATACACGCTAGAGATCGTTCCCGAACAAGTGGATGACATGGATGCGTTGCTTGAAGAGCTGGGCGAAATAGTCCGTCTGAATAAGGCGGACCTGACGAATTTTCGCAAGCAACTTCGCAAGCGCCCCCGTTTCGAAAATCTCACGCTGCGCACACATTTAACCGAGGAAGAGGCGGCGCGCGTGGCCATTAAACGACCATTTCTGAACGGCGTCGAGCTGCAGGCGCGCCTGCAACGACATTATCCCCTCGGTAACGTGGGCGTGCATGCGGTCGGTTACGTCGGACGCATCAATGAACAGGAAATGGAACGTATCGACAAATCGGCGTACCGCGGGACGCGGCACATCGGCAAGCTGGGGGTGGAAGCAAGCTATGAAAAACTGCTTTTGGGTCGGGTCGGCTTCGAGAAGGTTGAAACCAACGCCTACGGTCGCGCTTTGCGCGTTATCGAGCGCATCGCACCGATAGCCGGGAAAAACCTTTACCTTAATATAGATGCAAGACTCCAGGTCTTGGCGGAGCGGGAGCTGGGAAAACGGCGCGGTGCCGTGGTGGCCATGGAGCCCGCGACCGGCGCCATCGTCGCCTTTGTCAGCACGCCGACGTATGATCCAAATCCTTTCGTAAACGGCATTGATGCCAATTCCTATCGCGCCCTGCTTGAAGATCCCGACAAGCCCCTGATCAATCGCGCGCTGAACGGCCAATATGCCCCCGGCTCCACCATCAAGGCCTTCCTCGGGCTTGCGGCGCTTGAGACGGACGGTTTCGACGCAGGTAAACAGATATTCTGCCCCGGCTGGTTCAGCCTTCCCGGCAGCAGACATCGCTTCCGCGACTGGAAAAAAGGGGGGCACGGCGCCGTCGATTTGCATGACGCCGTTGTTCAATCCTGCGACGTCTACTTCTATCAGCTGGCGGTGACACTCGGGATAGACGTGATAAAAAATTTTCTGGCCCCCTTCGGCTTTGGCAGTAAAACGGGCGTGGACCTAATCGGTGAATCCGTTGGAATCTTACCGTCGCCGGAATGGAGGGCGTCACGCGGACAGCCCTGGTACCCGGGCGATACCGTGGTCACCGGCATCGGACAGGGTCCGATACTGGTCACTCCGTTGCAGCTTGTTTACGCCATGTCTACCCTTGCCAACCGAGGAGTCGGCATAAAACCGCGGCTGTTGCGCGCGTATGAAGACGCCAAAACCAAGGACTCACGTACAATGGTTCCGGAAACAAATAACGAAATTCCTATGGATGACAAACGCAATCTGGAAACCATGATCCACCATTTGGAATCCGTCGTGCATACCAAAAAAGGAACGGGGTACGGGATCGGTTACAACGCACCATATCGAATCGCCGGAAAAACCGGCACCTCACAAGTCAAAAGCATAGGCCAAACCGAAGTCTATGATGAAAAGAAGACCCCTGAACGTTTGCGCGACCACGCCCTGTTCATTTCGTTTGCGCCGGTCGATAGTCCTAAAATTGCGGTCGCCGTGATCGTCGAAAACGGCGGCCACGGCAGTTCCACCGCCGCCCCCATCGCGCGCAAGGTGATGGATTACGTGATCCTGGGAGAAGCGGCTGTTGACGGAAAACGTAAACAAGCAAAACGCAAGGTTGAGACGGCACCAGAAACACGGGAAGCACCGAATCCAAACGGGGAAGCAGAAACAGCGGCGACGTCCGACGAACAGATGGTGGTGAATTCAGATGATACGGACGAGAATTTATAAAGATCCGTTCAAAATAGGTGAAGGATATGTTACTTGAGCGATTGCATCTCGATAAAACTCTGTTCCTGGCGTTGTTGGTTCTTGCCGGGCTGAGTGTTGTCATTTTATACAGCGCAAGCGCCAAGGATATGACGGCCACCAGCGGGCATTTCCTGCGGTTATTGATCGGCTTCGGTGCGATGATCCTCATCGCCCAAGTGCCTCCGGAACATCTGGAACGCTGGTCGCCTTATGTTTTTGGGGCCGGGTTGCTCTTGTTGCTCGCGGTGTCCGTCTTTGGCGTCGTCAGCAAAGGCGCGCAACGCTGGCTCGACCTTGGGATTGTGAAATTTCAACCCTCCGAAATCATGAAACTCGGCGTGCCCATGATGCTCGCCTGGTTTCTCGCAAGAGCGAGCCTGCCTCCCCGGCTGTTAAACATTGCAATTGCCATTGTGATTGTTCTGGTACCGGTATTTTTGATCGTCAAACAACCGGATCTTGGTACGGCGTTGCTGGTTCTGTTCTCAGGGGTCTTTGTGCTATTTCTCTCCGGCATCCGCTGGCGCATTATTCTGGCGACCCTTGTCCTGCTCGGCGCTTCTGCGCCGATATTGTGGAATTTTTTGTACGAATACCAGCGTACACGCATTCTGACTTTGTTCAATCCGGAAGCCGATCCGTTGGGCACCGGCTATCATACTATCCAATCGATGATCGCCATCGGATCCGGCGGGCTATACGGCAAGGGTTGGTTGAACAGCAGCCAGGCATACCTCGAATACCTGCCCGAAAGCGCCACGGATTTTATATTTGCCGTATTTGCCGAAGAATTCGGATTAATAGGTATACTTCTGGTAGTGGCGCTGTACGTATTTATCGTATTCCGTGGAATGATGATTGCATTCTATGCGCAGGATGCATATACGCGTCTACTCGCCGGCGGATTGAGCCTTATTTTCTTTCTTCACTTTTTTGTAAACATAGGTATGGTAACCGGCATCCTTCCGATCGTCGGCGTACCGCTACCCATGATGAGTTATGGTGGAAGTTCCATGGTGATGCTTATGGCGGCATTCGGTATTCTCATGAGCATCCACACTCACAGAAAAATCGTCGAACATTAATCTAGGACAATGATGTTGCGTATCTCAGCGCTTATACCGATTCTGATGTTCTCGCTGGCCGAGCCGCGTGCCGCATACGCCGTGGATTTGAACAAGCACCCCGAATTAGTGACCTTCATCGACGAGATGGTGGAACGACACGGATTTTCTCAAGAAGAGCTGCGTGAATTGTTTACTCGTGCAAAGATCCGCCGGGAAATCATCGAAGCGATTGAACGGCCCAAGGAATCCCTGCCCTGGTATGAATACAAAAAACTTTTTATCACCGACTACAGTATTCAAAGAGGAAAACGATACTGGAAAAAACATGCACAAACCCTCGCCAGGGCGCGGGAAAAATACGGGGTGGCACCGGAAATTATTGTTGCAATCCTCGGCGTTGAAACCCAGTATGGTCGCAACAAGGGGGCGTATCGGGTGATAGACGCCCTTACCACGCTGACATTAAAATACCCTCCCCGCCGTGATTTCTTCCGTCGTGAACTGGAGGAATACTTGCTGCTCACCCGTGAACTCAAGATAGATCCTTCACGCATCAAGGGCTCTTATGCCGGCGCGGTGGGTGTGCCGCAATTTATTCCGAGCAGCTACCGCCAATATGCCGTCGATTTCGACGGCGATCAAAAACGTGATCTTATCGATAACGCCATTGATGCCATTGGAAGCATCGCGAATTTCCTCAAGATCCATGGATGGGAGGCAAACGAGCCCGTCAGTGATGACGTTCAACTTGAAGGGACGCTGTACGTCTGGATAGAAAAGCTGGGGGTGAAACCGATGCTCAGCGTCAGAAATTTAATCAATTACGGCATCTTTCCCCACAACCGAGAGGACACGGAAAAACAAGCCGCCCTGATCGTGCTCGAAGGGGAGTCCGGCCCCATATATCGCATCGGATACAATAATTTCTATGTCATCACGCGCTATAACCGCAGCACGCGCTATGCGATGGCGGTCTACGAACTCGGCGAGAGAATACGCGAACAACGTGAGAATGAGTCATGACGCGATGTATTCTGCTTGCGATACTTGCGCTTTCACTCCCGGCCTGCAACCTGTTTCCCAAAAGCGGCGGTTATTATGAAGATGACGGCCCGGGCGACCGGCATCCGGCGGATATTTCCAACATCCCGGACGCGGTTCCGAGATACGAGGCCCCAAGCGCCTCGGGCAACAAGCCATACGTCGTCCGTGGAAAAATGTATTACCCGATGCGGGACGCGACCGGCTACCGTGAACGCGGGGTGGCATCCTGGTATGGAAAAAAATTTCATGGTAGACGAACCGCCAACGGGGAAATCTACGATATGTACGCCATGACCGCCGCGCATAAAACCCTCCCTCTCCCAACTTACGTGCGTGTGCGTAATCTTCGCAACAACCGTTCCGCGATCGTACGCGTGAACGACCGCGGACCGTTTTTGCAAAACCGCCTGATTGATCTCTCCTACGCCGCGGCGTCCAAATTAGGCATCGTCGCCAGCGGCACCGGCATTGTCGAGGTCGAGGTCGTCAGCCCCGATGATTCTAAAAAGCAGATAGCCGGGGCGCCTGCCGTAGAAATAATCTCAACGGCCTCAGCCGCCTCTCCTCCTGCGGAGACCGAAACGTCCGCTGCGCCGCGCCTGTTTCTACAGGTGGGTGCTTTTACCGAGTGGGACAATGCCTCAAGCCTGCGAATCCGGCTGGAGCGGGCGGGATTCCGGCCGATCTTTGTCCAATCCGTGTTGATTCAATCCCCTACAAGTGAATCTAAAAAACAGACGCGGATCTATCGGGTCCGCATCGGACCGTTGGCAAACGTGGAAGAGGCCGACCTGCTGGCGAAGCAGGTGGCGGAACATGGAATTTACGACGCCCTGATCATTGTCGAATAAATGCCAAAGGGGTTTTTATATTTGACGCGGTTCTTTACAGGCATCGCGTTCGCGCTGGTTTGTATCGCGAGTTATGCCGGTGTTCCGTCCCCCCAACCTCCAAAAATTCCCGCCAAGGCATGGCTTCTCATCGACCACAACAGCAAAAGCGTCCTCGCGGAACACAATGCCGATAAACCCCTGCCGCCGGCCAGTCTGACCAAGCTTATGACGGCCTATCTGCTGTTTGAGAAATTAAGCGCCGGGAAATTCAAACTGGGTGATCCAGTAAAAATAAGTTTCAAGGCATGGAATACGAAAGGCTCAAGAATATTTATCCGCCCTGAAACCTGGGTTATCGCTGAAGACCTTATAAAGAGCATGATCGTGCGTTCGGCGAATGACGCCACCCTTGCTTTAGTGGAACATGTCGCCGCCAATGAAGAAGCATTCGTCGCCGAAATGAACGCTCGTGCGCAGACCCTCGGGATGAACCGTACGTTCTTTAAAAACGCCACCGGGCTCGACCAGTCCGGTCATTATTCCACGGCGCGCGACCTAAGCAGGCTCGCAAGCGCACTGATCCGGGATTTTCCCGACTATTACAAGCTATTCTCCATAAAGGAATTCACCTACAACAATATAAAACAGTATAATCGCAACGCCCTGCTGTGGCGCGACAAGACCGTGGACGGCGTCAAAACCGGAAGGACGCGTTCCGCGGGTTATTGTTTGATTGTTTCGGCCAAGCGGAACAACATGCGCCTGATTGCCGCGGTTATAGGCGCAAAAGATGAAAACAGCCGGGTCGAGGCCGGTCAGAAACTACTCGATTACGGCTACCGCAACTTCGAAACACGCCTGCTGTACGCCGCCAACAACCCGGCCACCATGGTGCGCGTATGGAAGGGCGACAGCGACGTATTGCCGCTTGGCGTCACCGATAATCTCTACCTGACGCTTCCGCGAGGTTGGCACGCCAAGCTTCGCGCGCGACTTACCGTAAAAGAGATTCAGTACGCGCCCATCCGTTACGGGCAGAAGGTCGGTACCCTCAGCCTGGATCTCGACCAGGAACCGTTTACGGAATATCCACTGGTGGCGCTTAAGGAGATCAAGGTCGGCAATATTTTACAACGCACTATTGATAACATACGACTGTGGTTGCAATTAAGAAACGGCGAGTCCGGATAGGTAATTGATGCTCCTCTTGCGATACGACCATTGCTTTATTCTTCATGTATTATATTCAGTGTCTTTTTTTAAATAAAATTATGAAAACCATAAAATGCGTCTACCTGAACGGAAAGTTTCTTCCCCCTGATCAGGCATTGGTTTCCGCATTTGATCGCGGATTTGTTTTCGGTGAGGGAATCTATGAGGTAATCCCCGTGTTCGGGGGACGGCCCTTTCGCCTCGCGCATCACCTTGCCCGCCTCGAGAGCAGCATGGCGGCCATGCGCATGCACAATCCCCACGATGCATCCGCGTGGGATGAAATATTCGCGCGCCTGATCAAGGAAGCAGAGTCAGCCGGTACAGGCGACCAATCCATTTACCTGCAGATCACACGCGGCGCGGCGCCGCGCGATCACGCCTTCCCGACGCATAACACCACCCCCACCGTCTTCGCCTATGCACAGCCATTGAATCCTCCCGATCCGGAAACGCTTGCGTCAGGCATTGCCGCCGTCACAACGCCGGATATCCGCTGGCAACGCTGCGACATCAAGGCGACCGCGCTGTTGGCAAATGCGCTTCTTCGTCAGCAGGCCGTTGACCGGGGAGTGGCGGAGGCCATATTGCTGCGCGACGGCTTTATGACCGAAGGCGCGGCCAGCAATATTTTCATCGTCAACAACAATCGCCTGGTGACGCCGCCGAAGGGACCGTATATCCTGCCGGGGATCACCCGCGACCTCGTGCTCGAGCTGGCGCGCGCGAATCAGATTCCCTGTGCCGAGGAACCCGTCAGCGAGGCGCATTTGCTTGCCGCGGAGGAAGTGTGGCTGACCAGCTCAACCAAGGAGATCCTGCCGATTACCCGCATCAACGACAAGCCGGTGGGCCGCGGCAAACCGGGACCGATGTACGCACGGATGCACGCCCTGTATCAGGACTACAAGCGGGCATTTCGTCAGGGGGAGGTGGCCTGAAATGGATGCACTCGATCGTCGTGTCCGTATCCGCCATTTAGGCTTGGTCGATTATCAAGAAAGTCTGCGCGCGATGCAGGATTTTACCTCGCGGCGCGCGCCGGACACGGAGGATGAAATCTGGCTCCTGCAACACCCGCCGGTCTACACCCTGGGCCTCAAGAAAAGGGACGCACAATGTTCGACCCTACAAGGAATTCCGGTAATACACAGCGACCGTGGCGGCGACATCAGCTATCATGGCCCGGGCCAGCTGATCGCCTATGTATTGATGGACCTGCGGCGCCGCGGCTGGGGCGTCAAAACCCTGGTGGGCGCGCTGGAACAGTCGGTAATCGATTTACTCGGCATGCACGGCATCGGCGCGCAACGCCGTCCCGGTGCGCCGGGGGTTTACGTGGGGGATCACAAAATCGCCGCGTTGGGCCTGCGCGTGCGGCGGGGGGCCAGTTACCATGGTCTTTCCCTGAATGTGGATATGGATTTGACGCCCTACACACGCATTGACCCGTGCGGCTATCCGGGGCTTTCGGTGACCCGGCTTGTTGACCTGGGTATCAGCGCGGACACGGAACGGCTAAGCGAAACCCTGATCGGACAACTTATGCACCGGCTGGGCTATAATTCACCGCCTTGTTTGGCCAGACCGGGTCACGGCACATCATACGCAGGCAATTATGGCTAACGACGATTCCAAAAATTCCGTTTCCTTCCGCGATGTTTCCGGGGGAGAAAGGGGTGCCGCCAAGACCGCGCGCATCCCGGTAAAGATTGCACCCAGGAAACCGTTGCGCAAACCCCCGTGGATTCGCGCGCAGGCGCCCACTCATCCCGAGGTCGGTCGCCTCAAATCCCTGCTGCGCGACCACCATCTCAACACGGTATGCGAAGAGGCATCATGCCCGAATATCGGCGAATGTTTCCGCCACGGCACCGCCACTTTCATGATCATGGGTCGTCTGTGCACCCGGCGTTGTCCGTTTTGTGACGTCGCCCACGGCCGGCCGGCGCCGCTTGATCAGGACGAGCCGGACAACCTTGCGCGTGCCGTTGCCTCAATGGGGCTTAAGTTCGTCGTCATTACCTCGGTGGATCGCGACGACCTGCGTGACGGCGGGGCTTCCCATTTTGCCGCCTGCATCCGCGCGGTGCGCACCCATACCCCCTCGACAACGGTTGAAATTCTGGTTCCGGATTTTCGCGGGCGCATACAGGCTGCGCTCGATAACCTGGATACGGCATTGCCGGACGTTTTCAATCATAATCTGGAAACCGTGCCGCGCCTTTACAAGGCCGCGCGCCCGGGAGGAAATTATACGCATTCGTTGGAATTGTTGCGCCGGTTCAAGGAGAGGCATCCGGAAATCCCGACCAAGTCGGGGTTGATGACGGGCCTGGGCGAAACCAATGCCGAGATCGAAGCGGTCATGCGGGACCTGCGACGCCACGGCTGCGACATGCTGACGATCGGCCAATATCTGCAACCCAGCCGTCACCATCTTCCGGTCGAGCGCTTTGTCACACCGGAAGAATTCGAACACTTCGCGCGCCTTGGGCGCGACATGGGCTTCAGCAACGTCGCCAGCGGGCCGATGGTGCGCTCGTCCTACCACGCCGATCAGCAGGCTGCCGCACGGGAACGTGTAAACGTCGGAGGAGGCGGGATGCCGGGAATGACCGCCCCCTATCCGACATAAATCTATGGAGATCTGGCCCAAAGCGCTGGCGCTTCTGCTGACTCCGCCCGGCGTAATTGTGGGAGTTGCGTTTCTTGGCTTCCTGATCCAAATCTGGTGGCGCGGGCTCGGAAACATTGTCGTCGGCCTATGCATCGCCGCCTTGCTCGTCTTGAGCCTGCCTTTAACCGGCAAACAACTCCTGGCTGCGATTGAGGCCTCCGTCCAACCGCTTCCACCGCTCTCCGCAAAGGAGGCAAAACAGCAGGCGGATGCCATCGTTGTTCTCGGCGGCGGCCGTTATGCCGATGCCCCGGAATACCGCGCGGATACCGTCAGCAAGCCGACACTGGAACGTGTGCGCTACGCCGCCCGCCTGCATCGCACCACGGGACTGCCGCTTCTGGTCAGCGGCGGTGCGCCTTTCGGCGAGAAAACCTCGGAGGCCGTTCTCATGCAGGTCGTGCTGGAGGAGGACTTTCAAATAAAACCGAAATGGGTGGAAAAAAAATCACACACGACGTTCGAGAACGCAAAATACTCAAAAAAAATTCTTGAGAATGCCGGCATCAACCGCGTCTATCTGGTTACCCATGCCCGGCACATGCCTCGGGCGGTGTGGGCCTTTGAAAACGCGGGGTTTAAGGTAACGGCGGCGCCGATGGGTTTCGCCACCCCCACCAGGGGGGAGCGCAGCATACTGGGTTACCTGCCGAGCGCCAAGGGCCTGGCCCTGAGCAGCGCGGCGCTGCACGAACGCCTGGGCTTGTTGTGGTACAAACTCAAATACGCTTCCGCCGAGACGCCCCGGAAGGATGCGCCTGCTACCTCGCGTTGACTCTTTGATCAGTCCTTGCGGAAAACCAGCATGGCATTCTCATCGTGCCACTCGACACGCGTGGGGTCGCGGAAACGACGCTCAACCTGGCGCTTGAAAATATTCAGCCCTTTTTTAAATTCCGTCTCGGAGTAAAGAGAAAAGGTTGAATAGTGTTTGCTTTGGGCTTGATTTAATAAATTGGCCAACGGGGCAACGCGCTTAAATTTGAAAAATTCAACCGTCTCCAAGTTGAGACCGTTGATCTTGTCCGCCCACCTTTCCACCTGGGCCAGGTCATACAAGCGGTTTTCCTTTTCGGTAAAACCCGGAAAAAAGCGGCCCCAGATGGTGCGAGCATTCTGGCTTCTCAGGCGGGTATAAATAAAAATGTAACCCGCATCACGCAACGCCTTTTCGGCCTGACTTAAAAAGGCCGCGGGATCGAAATGGTGAATGGCGTTAAAGGTAAGAATACAGTCCAGCGCATTATCGCCCAGTTGCAAATCCGAGGCATCAAGCCGTCGCGCCGTAAAATTATTTTGTCCGTGATCCCTTAGATAACGGGCGGTTTCTTCCACCATGGCCTCGTTGACGTCGCTGCAGATAAGGTGGAGACGGGGTAGGTATTGCAACAACAACAAATCGTATCGCCCGCCCCCGCAGCCGATGTCGGCGCCCCGGATGGATTCCCTGTCTTGCAGTTTATTCCGGATATACAAGACGGGTTCCGGATCGGTCGTGCGTACATCATTATAGGCGGTGGACAGCCTTGCAAAATGCTCATACATATTGTCGCTTGCAACGCTGCTAGCCATGAGCCGCCGCTTCCTCCTTCGCCTTCGTGTTTTTCTTCCAGGTACCCTTGATAAACGCCTCCGTCATGCGGTAGGCCTCGTCGTCGGTGTACTGCCGCGCCGGATGTTTGCAGAAATACGCCGATGGGGCGTGCAGCACGCCGCCGATGCCGCGATCCAGGGCGAGTTTCGCGCAGCGGATCGCGTCAATGGCCACGCCCGCCGAGTTGGGGGAGTCCTCCACGGACAGGCGCAGTTCCAGATTCATGGGTACGTCGCCGAACAGTTTGCCTTCCATGCGAATAAAACAAATCTTATTGTCCTTTTGCCAGGGCACATAATCACTGGGACCGATATGAATATTTTCATCGTCCAAGCGCTGATGCGTCACCGATTGCACGGCTTCCGTCTTTGATTCCTTCTTGGATGCCAAGCGGCTGCGGTTAAGCATGTTGAGGAAATCGGTGTTACCGCCCGTATTCAGCTGGTAGGTACGCTCCAATTTAACGCCGCGTTTGTGGAATAGATCCGTAAGCATGCGATGCGTGATGGTGGCGCCCAACTGTGCCTTAATGTCGTCGCCGATAATAGGAATGTTCTTCTCCGCGAATCGTTGCGCCCAATCGGGGTCCGAGGCGATAAACACGGGAATGTTATTGACAAAAGCGATGCCGGTCTCCAGGGCGCATTCGGCGTAGAACCGGGCGGCCTGTTCAGACCCGACGGGCAGGTAGTTCATCAATACCTCCGCGCCGGACGTTTTCAATGTTTTAACGATCGCTTCCTTTGACGGCTGGGGTTCGTCGGCCAATATAAAGGTGTATCTGTCACTATAGTCCTGCATGTGTTGTGAGAAACCGTCATATACCTGCCCCATCTGCACGGCTACGCCGGATTTCGGGATATCCGCGCAGAACACGGTGGTGCAGTTGGGCTCGGCAAAGATCGCTTCTGAGACGTCTTTGCCGACTTTGCGACGGTCGATGTCAAAGGCCGCAACCACTTCAATATCGGCCGGCGAGTAGCCGCCGATTTCCCAGTGCATCAGGCCAATGGCATCTTCCTGTCTTTTGTCCTTGTAATAGTGAATTCCCTGAATCAGGGAACTGGCACAATTTCCCATCCCGACAATGGCTATCTTGATCTTATTCATTTTGTGTTCACCTCCTAAGCTTTTTTAATCTCAAAGAAACACGAAACAGCGCACCGGGTTGTGGATCCGCGGCCCTATTTACCGAGGCGAACCAGAGATGTTGCCACAGTTTGAAGGCAAGCGCCAAGCCCATCCGCTCCCCTAGAGAAACAACGATTTACCGGGGGAAATTCCAGGGAAAATACAAGTTACGCCGAGGCGAATCACGAAAACCTCGGGAAGGAGAAAAGGAGCCGGGAATTTCCGGCTCCCTAATCTAATTGGCGGGTCCGCTAGGCGAGCCGGATTGCTTAAAGGTCCACCGGACCTTTGTCTCGGCGAGCGGGTAGGCCACGGATGGCCTGCCCCGGATCTTCGAGCGAAGCGTGATCGCGAAGCGAAGAAGGCGAACCGCAGGTTCGAGTCCGTTGGTAAATGCCGTCATCCAACCGGAAACAATACGACTAAGTTAACCTACGGCGTAATGTTGGTGGGCCCGCTAGGACTCGAACCTAGGACCAAGGGATTATGAGTCCCCTGCTCTAACCAACTGAGCTACAGGCCCAACGTCAGAATCCCGACGCGCAGGATACGCCCCTCCCCCGAATTGGGACGCGCGAACACAGTCTAATCGATAAAACTGCGCAGGTGTTCGGAGCGGCTCGGGTGACGCAGTTTGCGCAGCGCCTTGGCTTCGATCTGGCGGATGCGCTCGCGTGTCACGTCGAACTGTTTTCCAACCTCTTCCAGGGTGTGGTCGGTGTTCATGCCGATGCCGAAACGCATCCGCAGAACCTTGGCCTCTCTCGCGGTCAGGGTATCCAGGATTTCCGTGGTGGCGTACTTCAGGCCGCTGCCGGTGGCCGCCTCCGGCGGCGCCACGGTATTCACGTCCTCCACAAAATCTCCGAGATGCGAATCTTCGTCATCGCCGATCGGGGTTTCCATGGAGATCGGTTCCTTCGCGATCTTGAGCACCTTGCGAATCTTGTCTTCCGGCATTTCCATGCGTTCCGCCAGTTCCTCAGGCGTGGCCTCACGCCCCATTTCCTGTAACATCTGACGCGAAATGCGATTGAGCTTGTTGATGGTTTCAATCATATGCACCGGGATGCGGATGGTGCGCGCCTGATCCGCAATGGAGCGCGTGATCGCCTGGCGAATCCACCACGTGGCATAAGTCGAGAATTTATAGCCGCGGCGGTATTCAAACTTGTCCACCGCCTTCATGAGGCCGATATTGCCCTCCTGAATCAGATCGAGAAATTGCAGGCCACGGTTGGTGTATTTCTTGGCGATGGAAATCACCAGACGCAGGTTGGCTTCCACCATTTCCTTCTTCGCGCGCCGCGCCTTGGCCTCGCCGATCGACATGCGACGATTGATCTCTTTGAGACCGCCGATGGGCAATCCGGCTCGCGCCTCAATATGTCCCAGCTTATCCTGCGCCGCGCGTATTACATCGGTGTGGCTTTCAATGACCGACGAATTTCCCTCACCGGATTTGATCGCCTTCTTTACCCACCGACGATTGGTTTCGTTGCCGGGAAACAACTTGATAAAAACCTTACGGGGCATGCGCGCCTTGCCGACGCAAATATCCATGATAACCCTTTCCTGGCGGCGCGCCTCATCGACCAACGAACGCACGTATTCCACCAGGCGATTGATCTGCTTGAAGACGAATTTGATCTGCATAAACTCATCGGCGAGCTTCGCCTGGACCCTTTTGGCCTCGGGACTGCCATAGCCTTTCTTCGCCAGGGTTTTGAGCATGTTTGCATGCAGCTTGCGAATCCGCGCAAAGCGGGCCAGGGCCTCTTCACGGTCCGGACCGGTATCCTCGTCGGCGGTCTCATCGGAAGCGTCACTCTGGTCCCCATTCCCTTCGCCTGCTTCGGGGGCAGCCTTGGGGCCGCTTATCACCGGGAGCGGGGCGTCAACGGCATTCGGGTCGACAAAATCCACCACCAGATCGGTAAGCCGCATCTGCTCATTTTCAATCAGATCCATCATGCGGATCACTTCGGCGATGGCGGCGGGGCACGCCGCAATGGCCTCGGTTGTCTGACGCACGCCGTCTTCGATGCGTTTGGCGAGCTCGATTTCGCCCTCGCGGGTCAGAAGTTCCACCGTCCCCATTTCACGCATGTACATCCGCACCGGGTCCGTGGTACGGCCGAATTCGCTGTCAACCGCCGACACCAAAACCTGTTCGGCCTCCTCGACGGCTTCATCGTCTTCGTTCTCGGGGACGGCTTCGGTTTTGAGCAGCAGCGTGTCCGGGTCCGGGGCTTCGTCGTAGACCTGGATCCCCATGTCGTTGATCATATTCACCACCGCCTCGATCTGGTCGGTGTCGTGAATTTCCTCGGGGAGATGGTCGTTTATTTCACGGTAGGTAAGAAAGCCCTGCTCCTTACCCTGAATGATCAGCTTTTTGAGCTGGGAGCGCTGCGTTTCCTGGTCCATAAGTCTATCTGGTCGCAAAATCAGTACCTAAAAGTAAAGCTGTTTAGTATAGCTTAGATGCTTACTCCCCCCAAGTTTTTCAATAGTTGGGTGAAAATTCACTTTTTTTCCGTTTTTCCGACAAAAGGCGCGCCAATTCAGCCTTTTCCGCCGAATCCAACCCCTGGGCACGTTGTTTGTCCAAAAGCCGGTCGGCTCTGGCCTTGGCGGCGGTTCTACGGAGCCGATCCAGCACCCCCCGGAACTCCGCCGCGACGTCTTGTTGCAGGGCCGGGTGCCGCCAAGCCGCCAGCTTGGCCACGTGCGGCTGATGCTCGGTATCCCGGAAATGCTCGATAATGGCGGCGGTATTCATGCCGGGGTGCGCCTTAAGCAATTCCAGGACCGCCTGAAACAGGGGAGCGCCCGGTAAATCCAGGTCGCCAAGAGTATGCGGGTCCGGGGCGTCGGCCGCCAATTCAGGATGCTGCACCGCAAGCGCAATGGCCAGGCGCATCATTGACGGGGTCTTGGGCCCCGCCGCCGAAAACAAAGCATGCCTTCCCGATCCGGGCATTTCCGAGCCGCTTATTAAAAGAAGCTTGGACAATTTGCCGGGGTCCATGCGACACAACTCGGCCAGCCGATCCAGCATCATCTGTTGAAAAACCCCGGCGGGAAGCTTGGACAACAGCGGCCGGGCAAGTTCCACCAAACGGGCGCGCCCGTCCAGGCGGTTGAGATCCACCTGGCGGATCAGGGACTGAAACATGTAATCCGGGAGCGGAACGGCCTGCTTTACCCGGGCCGCAAACGCCTCCGGGCCTTCGCCGCGTACCAGCGAGTCCGGATCCTCGCCTTCCGGCAAAAACAGGAGGCCGATCTGGCGCCCCTCGTGGAGTACCGGCAAGGCGTTCTCCAGCGCCCGCCAGGCCGCCTCGCGCCCGGCGCGATCGCCGTCGAAACAAAAGATGACCTCCGGGGCAAAACGAAAAATCCGTTCCAGGTGCTCGCGCGTGGTCGCCGTCCCCAGGGTCGCCACCGCGTAGTCGATGCCGAACTGGGCGAGCGCCGTCACGTCCATGTAGCCTTCCACCACCAGCACGCGGCGCTCGCGCTTGATCGCCTCGCGCGCGCGGAACAATCCATACAGCTCCCGGCCCTTGTGAAACAACGGCGTCTCGGGGGAGTTCATGTACTTCGGCTCCCCGTCTCCGATCACGCGCCCGCCGAAACCGACGATCCGCCCGCGGTAATCATGGATCGGAAACATCACCCGCTCGCGAAACCGGTCGTAAAAACCGCCGCCCTGCTTTTTGATCGCCAGCCCGGCCCGCAGCAGAGCCTCGCGCGAGGCATTATCTTTGCCCAAGGTGCGCAGCAGGTTGTCCCAACCCGGGGGGGCGTACCCGAGACCGAACGCGGCGGCGGTCTCGCCGCTGATTCCCCGTCCTTTTAAATAATTCACCGCCTGTTTTGCCCGGGGGTGATCACGCAACTGATTCCGGTAGTAGCGCGCGGCCTGCTCGAGCACCGCGAGAAGATCGGCGCCGCCTGGCCCTTTGTCCGGGGCGGCGCCTCCCTGACGTGGAACCGGCAAGCCGACGCGCGCGGCCAGTTCCTCCACCGCTTCCGGAAAGCTCATGTGCTCAAACTCCATGAGAAAACCGATCGCCGTGCCGTGCGCCCCGCAGCCGAAACAGTGATAAAACTGCTTGGTGGTACTGACGGTAAAGGACGGGGTTTTTTCCTCATGGAACGGGCAGCGGGCCTTGTAGTCCTTGCCGGCTTTTTTCAGCGGCACGCGCGCATCAATGACATCGACGATATCCACGCGCAACAGCAGGTCTTCGATGAATTGCTTGGGGATCAGGCCGGCCATCCGGCTATTCTAAGCAGGTCTAAGCAGGCTGGACAGAGACGGGAATGGAAACGGAGTCGATGACCGCTTTGGAGCGCAGATTTGGTCAACCGCCGAGCAGGGTTTTGATCTTGCTCCCCACCTTGGCCATGTCGGCCCGCCCCTGGAGCTTGGGTTTAAGCTGCCCCATGACCTTGCCCATCTCTTTCATGGAAGCGGCGCCGGTCGCGGAAATGGCCTCGGCAATCAGCTTGTCCACTTCGGCCTCGCTGAGCGGCTGCGGCAGGTAGGCCTGCCACACGGCGATCTCGCGGTTTTCCTTGTCGGCAAGGTCCTGGCGCCCCCCTTTGAGAAACTGGTCCGCCGCCTCGCGGCCTTGTTTGACGAGCTTCTCGATGACGGCAAGCACTTGGGCGTCATCCAGGGTGATACGCTCGTCCACCTCGCGCCGTTGGATCGCCGCCTGCAGCAGGCGCAATGGGCTCAGGCGCGCCGTGTCTTTGGCGCGCATGGCCTGGGTGACGTCGTCTTTGATCTTTTCCTTAAGGCTCATCGCCCAAGGCTCCGTGGGATCGGTCCGGCTTCAGGGACGGGCGGGGCGGTGGAACATGCGCGAAAGCTTTTTCAGCTCCCGCTTGCGGGCCGCGGCCGCCTTGCGTTTGCGGATCTCGGTCGGCTTCTCGTAATGCTCGCGCCGGCGCATTTCGGTGAAGACCCCCGCCTTTTCGCAGGAACGGCGGAAGCGGCGCAGGGCCAGTTCAAACGGCTCGTTTTCCTTTACCCGGACTGAAGGCATGAATGAATATCACCTCAAAAATGAATATAAACTACTTGCCTGAAAAAACAGCGATTTCTCGCAGAAAGTGCGCGATTCTATAGATTCGTGTCACCTTTGTATACCCTAAATCCGCTCCGGAACCCCTAAAAATGCCGTTTATATGCGCCGGCGGCGGCGCGGACCGGTAAAATACGCCCATGCGTATCCTCGGCCTTGAAACCTCCTGCGACGACACCGGGATCGCCGTGTACGATTCCACGGAGGGCCTGCTTGCGCACGGGCTCTACGCCCAAACGGCGCTGCATGCCGACTACGGCGGGGTCGTGCCCGAACTGGCCTCCCGCGACCACATCCGCAAAACCCTCCCCCTGATCCGGGCGATCCTGAAGGCGGCCCGGACCCGGCCGCAGGAGATCGACGGCATCGCCTACACCGCCGGCCCGGGGCTGGCGGGGGCGCTGCTGGTGGGCGCCGCGCTCGGCCGCAGCCTGGCCTTTGCCTGGAACGTCCCGGCGGTGGCGATCCACCACATGGAAGGACACCTGCTTTCGCCCATGCTCGAGCCGGACCCGCCGACCTTCCCGTTTCTGGCGCTTCTCGTCTCCGGCGGACACACCCTGCTCGCCGACGTGCGTAACCTCGGCGACTACCGGATTCTCGGTGAATCGCTCGACGACGCCGTCGGCGAGGCCTTCGACAAAACCGCGAAGCTTCTGGGGCTGGGCTACCCCGGCGGTCCGGCGATCGAGCTGTCTCTTATACACATCTG
>WGFP01000119.1 GCA_015492195.1 Acidiferrobacterales bacterium | reverse complement strand
GAGCGGCAGATAGGCGACGTAACTTAAGCCCGCGTCGGATTCAATTTTTTCGTCCTTGAGGAATGCCTCGCCGTGTTGCGCGTAAAACTCGCATGCCCAGGCGCACTTCTCGATCTCGGCACGCGCTTCCTTGACGGGCTTTCCCATTTCCAGGGTGATCAGTCCGGCATAGTGGGCGTTGTTATTACGAAGCTCGGCGGCGGCCTTTGTGAAAAGTTGGCCGCGTTGCGAAAACGGCGTCTGCTGCCAGCCGGGGACGGCGTCTGCGACTTCCTGCAACGCCGCGTCCAGATCTTTTTCATCCCACAATACGAAGGTCTTAACTTTTTCACCGGTTGCGGGATTAACGCTTTCCATGACCATTTGTCGGTTCCTTTGCCGTGACGCCGATTATTGTAGGCCCAATTATCTATAATCATAAACTATGATGCCGCGAAAAATTTTTAGTTTCATGGTTTTTTTGTCGCTGGCGGGAGGGCTGGTCTCTCCGCAGGCACAGGGTTTTCTGGTGGATGAAGCCGAACAGCGGCGGGATTACCTGGCCGCGCTTGAGGCGCTCAAGGCCGGTCGCCTCAAGCAGTTCCGGGTGCTGTCGGAACGCCTCGACGGTTACGTTCTTCGCGGCTATCTCGACTACGCGTATCTCAAGACCCGGATAGGCGAGACGCCCACACCGGTCATCCGGCGATTTCTGAAAGAAAACAGCGACGCCCCCATCAGCGACAAGTTGCGCAAGAAGTGGTTGCGTCACCTGGCGCGTCGCGGTGAATGGGAGACATTTTTGAATGAATACAAGGATGTAAAAGACGATCCCAAGTTACAGTGTCTGCGGCTGGCACGGCTCCTGCGCGTGAGCGACCAACAGGCTGCCTTGATGGACGAGATCGAGGATCTGTGGCTGACCGGAAAACGCCTGCCCTATGCCTGTGAACCGGTGTTTGCCGCCTGGAAAAGAGCCGGTCACATGGGGGCCGACAAGGTTTGGGAGCGCATTCGGCTGGCGATGGAAAGGCGTAATCTACGGCTGGCGCGCGATCTTGCCAAACACCTCGACCCCAAAGACCGGATATGGGTCAAGCGTTGGCGTGCGACGCACCGTTATCCGGTCCGTGAACTCGAGAGAATCAATTATCCGGTGGAAACGCCGGTTGCGCGGATGATCATCAGGCACGGCATCGTGCGCCTGGCCTATCGTGATCCGGAAGCGGCGATGAGCCATTGGCAACGGCTCAAGGAAAAATACCAGTTCTTCGGTGAAGACGAGAATTATGTGTTGCGCTATATCGGGATTCTGGCGGCGCAGAAATATCTTCCCTCGGCTCTGGAATGGCTCTCGGCGGTTTCCGCGGACGGCAATGATCGTTCTTTGCACATGTGGCGAATTAAAACGGCGCTGCGCGCCGGGGAATGGGAGACAGCCAAACGCTTTATCGCCGGACTTCCCGAGGAACAACGGCAGGATGATCAATGGCGCTATTGGACCGCGCGTATCCTGGAGGAAACCGGCGAGCAAGGGAAGGCGGAAAGGCTGTATACCGTTCTTTCCAGAAACCGCGGTTATTATGGTTTTTTAGCCGCGGACCGTATCGAGTCGGATTACTCCATGCAGCATGTCAGTGTCGAGGCGACCCCGGAGGAGGTCAGCGCCATGCTCGCCCGCCCCGGCATCCAGATGGCCAAGGAACTGTACGCGCTCGGCCAGATTGTTCCCGCCCGGCGTCAATGGAACTGGACGATGCGCACGCTGAACAATCGGGAATTGCAGGTGGCCGCGGTGATCGCGCGCCAGTGGGGGTGGCATGACCGCGCCATATTCACGGTCACCAAGAGCGACCACCGGGATGATCTGGAGCTGCGCTTTCCCATTCTCTACCGCGAGATGATTGAGGCCTATGCCTCTGAACACGGTATCGACCCCGGCTGGATATACGGCGTCCTGCGCCAGGAAAGCGCATTTGTCGCGGATGCGCGTTCGGGAGCGGGCGCGCTCGGCCTGATGCAGCTTATGCCGGCCACCGGGCGGTACACGGGACGCAAGCTCAAGCTCAGAATCCGCAGCACCAGGGCGTTGCTGAATATCAACAACAATCTGCGCCTGGGCGCGAGTTACTTAAAGACCGTACTGGATCGCAACGGCGGTCACCACGTGTTGGCGACCGCCGCTTATAACGCCGGCCCCCACCGGGTGAAGGGCTGGATTCCTGATGAATATCCCCTGGATGCGGATATCTGGGTGGAGACGATTCCGTATAACGAAACCCGCGGTTACGTGAAGAACGTGATGGCCTACACCGTGGTCTATGACTACCGTCTGGGTATACAGCCGACGCGCCTGCGCACGCGCATGCCGGCGGTTGCGCCTTCTGAATAATTAATCGGATTTAGGAAATTACTTCCTTTTGCTTTCGTTTTAACCGGCGCGCAGCCTCCCCTTGACTTGGCAGGTAGGGGTTGTTTTGCTAGCGATCTTGCCGAGGTACGCACCCGGAGAGCATTTACGCCATGTCCATGATTCAAACGCATCGCCAGAAAGAAAACGTTTGTATGCTTGGGGGAACCGGATTTGTCGGCCGCCGGATCGCCGCCCATCTGGTTGAAGCGGGACACCGGGTCCGGATCCTGACCCGGCGACGCCAACGGCATCGCGACCTGCTGGTGCTGCCCACGGCGGAGCTGGTGGAGGGCGACGTGCACGACCCCGCATTTCTGCGCCGCCAGTTTCAGGGCATGAACGCGGTGATCAACCTCGTCGGCATATTGAATGAGAAAGGCCGCTCCGGACGCGGTTTCGCGCGGGTGCATGCCGACCTTCCGGCCAAGGTGGTGGAGGTCTGTCTCCACACAGGCGTCGAGCGCCTGTTACACATGAGCGCCCTGAATGCCTCACTCAAGGCGCCCAGCCACTACCTGCGCACCAAGGCGATGGGGGAAAACACGGTACACCGGGCATCCGGAGAGGGTTTGTCCGTGACCAGTTTCCGCCCCTCTGTTATTTTCGGTCCGCACGACAGTTTTACCAACCGCTTCGCCGGTCTATTGCGTCTGTCACCCGGAGTTTTCCCGCTGGCCTGCCCGCAGGCGCGGTTCCAACCCGTGTACGTGGAAGACGTGGCCCGGGCCTTCACGGCGGCGCTTTCCGACCATAAAACTTTCGGTCGGCGTTACGACCTGTGCGGCCCCAAGGTGTACACCCTGCGCGAGCTTGTGGCCTACATTGCGCGGCTGCTGGGCCTTAAGACGCGAATTATCGGCCTGGGGGATTTCCTATCGAAGTGTCAGGCCGCGGTGCTTGAATTCGCGCCCGGCAAACCGTTTTCACTCGACAATTATTACTCCTTGCAGATCGACAGCGTGTGCGGGCGGGATGCGCAAACGGCGGCGGGTTTTCCGGAAATTTTCGGCATCGAGCCTTCGGCCCTGGAACAGGTAGCGCCGGGATACCTGGTAAGCGACGGCCCGCGAACCAGATATTCCGTGCTGCGCGCCCTGGCGCGTCGGGAATAATTTTTAGAGAACCTATTTTTTAATGTGCTTGCCTTAGGGAGATTTCCCCGCCAGCGCCTGTAGTTTGCTGGCGCGTAACTCCAAGGGTAAGCGGCTGAGTTCCTCCACCGCGCGATAAAAAGCTTTAAGGTCGCCCTTGTGTCGGGCGAGCAACGCCTGGAATGCGCGCACGTCCCGGTGATACGTCCCCACCGAGGCGAGATGGGCGTTGTTGAGTTTCAGCGCGAACCAGCCGTCGTAGCCGCTGTAACCGCCCCAGTGTTTTTTAAGCGCTTTGTAATCCTTTTGGAGGGCGGCGAACACGGCTTGTTTGGCAAGGCGTTTTTCCTCATCGCTTAAGGGTGAATCATAAATTTTCGCAAGCCGCTCGCGGTGCTTGCGGATCAACGCCACGAAATCCCGTCGCCGCATCTTGATTTTTTCGTACCTGGAAAATTCCTCCGATGTGCCGTTGGTTTCCAACCATCTGCGCACGCCTTCGAGTTCCACGGTGGTCGCAAACGATTCATTGAAGGTCGTGTCGTCGCGCACAT
>WGFP01000118.1 GCA_015492195.1 Acidiferrobacterales bacterium | reverse complement strand
GTCCCGCCAGGCCGGACAGGCCGGCGTTTCGGTTTCCTGGTCGGCGCGACCTGCGCCGGCCTGTCCGGCCTGGCGGGACTCTATGCGATCTACGCGCAGAGTTTCTGGTGGTTTCTGGTATGCGGCTTCCTGACAGGAAGTTATCAGGCAATATCGCTCTACTACCGGTTTGCCGCAACGGATCGGGCGAGCGAGGCATTCAAGGCGCGCGCCATTTCCTGGGTTCTGCTGGGTGGCGTCGTTTCCGCATTCATCGCGCCGCAGATCATCATCCGGACCGAGGGCATGTTCGCAGCGGCGCAGTTCGCCGGCACATTCGCAGCCCTGGCGCTGCTCGCCGCCCTCGCGGCGGCCGTCGTCAGCTTTGTCGATATTCCGGTGCTGACGGCTGAGCAGCGCTCGGGCGGCCGGCCCCTGCGCCGGATTGCTTCCCGGCCCCGGTTCATCGTGGCGGTCGTGTGCGGCACCGTGGGCTATGCGGCGATGAATTTCGTCATGACCGCGTCCCCCCTTGCCATGATCGGGCACAACCACTCGCTGGCCGATGCCGCCATCGCCATCCAGTGGCATGCCGTGGCGATGTTCGCCCCCAGCTTTTTCACCGGCAATATCATCGACCGGTTCGGCAAAACGCGGGTCATTTTCGCGGGCATGGTGATTCTGGCGCTCAGCGGCGTGGTGGCGCTCGGCGGTGTGGCGCTGTGGCACTTCTATGTGTCCTTGTCACTGCTTGGACTGGGATGGAACTTCTCGTTCGTCGCCGCGACGGCCATGGTGACCGACTGTCATTCGCCGGAAGAAACCAACAAGGTCCAGGCGCTCAACGATCTGGTTATATTCACCACGGTCGCGCTGGGATCGTTTTCCGCCGGCAAGGTGTTTCACCGGCTCGGCTGGGACAGCATCAACTGGGTGCTGTTTCCGCTGGTTTCGATCTGCGTGGTTCTGCTGGTCTGGCTTGTGATGGTTGAAAAAAGAAAGGCCGCGACCGGGACGGCCGCGACCTGACGGGTTTTTGTTTCAAAGGCCGCGCTTCAGTTCACCGCATTGCCATAGAGCTTCATCTGATCGGCCTTGATGAGGGCGGAGTACACATCGAGCGTTTTGGTTTCGAAGGAGGGGAAGGTGCGATTGGTTTGCAGTGCGATGAACACCTCCGTGATGCCTTCCTCGACACGGACCTCCGGCTCGAAGCCGAGGACCTCGCGGATCTTGTCGAACGATACCGTGTAATCGCGATTGTCCGCGCTCGAGGGCGCATAGGAAACGTCAACCGGCATTGGCAGCGTTTGCGCGACTTTGGCAGCGATATCGCCGATCGTGAAGTTGCCGATGCCAAGGTTGAACACCTGGCCCTCGACCGTTTTGACCGGGGCCTCGATGGCGGCGCGGAAGGCGCGGCCGACATCCTGGACATGGACGAAGGGCCGGTGCTGCCTGCCGTCGCCGTGAATTTCCAGCCTGCCATCGCGAACGGCGGCCAGCGTCATGATGTTGACGACCAGATCAAAGCGCATGCGGCGGGACAGGCCGAACACGGTGGCGTTTCTGAACGCCGTCACGCTGAAATCCCTGTCGGACAGGGCGAACAGGGCCTGTTCGGACTTTTGATTGCATTCCGCATAGGCCGTCTGCGGGGAGAGCGGGCTTGTTTCATCCGCCACTTCGCCGCCATTCACCCCATAGACCGAGCAGGAACTCGCCAGAATGTAGCGTTTCACGCCAACCGCCTTGGCAATGCGGCCAAGGCGGGCGCGGGCATGAAAATTGATTTCACGGGTCAGTTCCTCATCGAGATCGCCGCTGGGATCATTCGACAGGGCCGCGAGATCGCAGATGACATCGACGCCGGACAGGATGCGCGGCGCGATTTTGCGGACATCCTGGCGGATCAGCCGGAATTTGGGATTGCCCTTGTGGACCCTGAGCGGGTGTTCGCCGAAGACCATCCAGTCAACCACACTCACCTCATGACCGGCGTCAAGCAATTGATCGACCAGCAGGCAGCCGATATAGCCGTTTCCCCCGGTTACCAGCACATGTGTCACAATAGCGCTCCTTTTTCTCGTTTTGGGTCACTTTCGCCACAGGTGACCGGGAGAAAACCCGGACTGGCGGCGCACCTGACCAGCCGGGAGCAAACGCCATGCAAATGCGCGCGCCAAACCGGGCCGGACGCGCGGCGCGAGGATTTTGGGTAAACAAAGGGTTAAGGCGGGTGGTTCCAAGCGCGCCTAGAAACGCGGCAGGATATCCTTCAGCAGGGTATCCGCGACATGGCGCCAGGCCGCGTCTTCCATGCCCGGATAAAGCGGCAGGGACAGGGTCGATGCGCCCCAACTGTCCGACACCGGAAAATCGCCCGGGGTGTGGCCGTATTTTTCACGGTAGTAGCGCAACACCGGAACGCCGCGATAATTGACGGTGGCGCCGATGCCATGCTGGGCCAGCGCGTTGAGCGTGAAATCGCGCTTGTTGGCCGGCACCGCGATGGGAAACAGGTGGTGGGCATGCAGCGCCCCGGGAATATCCTTGACGCAGCGCACCAGATTCGACCCGGCAAAGGCCTCGGCATAGCCTTGCGCGATGGCCCGGCGTTTTTCCAGACGGTCATAGACGCCGGAAATCTGGTCGGGCAGGAACGCCGCCAGCAGGTCGGGAAGGTTGGCCTTGGTGCCCAGAGCGTCCACGTCCCAATGGGCATAAGAGCCGGTCTTGAAGCGATCCACCGCCCCCGCCGACATGCCGTGCAGCCGGGTTCGCTGGACTTTGCTGGCAAGCTCGCCGTCATGCAGAATGATCGCGCCGCCTTCGCCGCAGGCGACATTCTTGGTGGCGTAGAAGGAAAACAGCGCCGCGTCCGAATGGGCGCCGGACAGCCGGCCATGCAGCCGGCCTTCAAAGCAGTGGGCGCAATCCTCGAAGATCAGAATGTCGTCACGCGGCCTGAGGGCCTCGCGCAATGCCTCGGTATCGACCATCTGGCCATAAAGATGGACGGGGAACACGGCGCGGGTGTTGTCGGTCACCGCGCGGGCCGCATCTTCCGGGCGCATGAGAAGCGTGTCGGGATCGACATCGACGAACACTGTCGTGGCGCCGACCATTTCGACCACATTGGCGGTGGCCACAAAGGTCATGGCGGGCACGATGACTTCATCGCCGGGGCCGATATCGGCGGCCAGCAGCAAGGCGATGGCGCCGTTCGTCCAACTGTTGGTCAGCATGGCATGGGGCACATCGAAGAAGTCGCGCAACTGCTGCTCGACCTGACGCGAGACCGGCCCGGTCGTCAGAAACGGCGTCTCCAGAACCGCGGCGACGTGTTTTGCCTGATCCGGACTGATGCTGTGCCGGTAAAAATCGACTTTCATGGTCTTCCCCCCAAAGGCGTTTGTGCAAGCGAACGCCGAGTATGGGAGCCAACGCTCAAAAAAGAGTTTCGATCGCCTGATTTCGCGGGTGATGGCGGGGGATTTGTGCCTGAGGGTTAAAAAAACCTCTATCCCGCCGGCGGGCTGTCCCGGGCGCGGTGCGCGGACGGCGGCCATGCAACGAATGTCTCAACAGTTTATTGCCGCATTTTGTTGCGTTGCAGCGTAACTTTTGGCATTTTCCGCCCGACCGATGGTCGAACAGGGGATGGAGAGGGGCGATGGCTCCGGCCGGGAGCTGGGTATTTCGCGGCAAATTCCTTGCAGAACCGCAACACAGACAATACGGGATTTGAATGATGAGCAGTGCAATCTGGCTGATAATCGCCTGCGGCGCCGGGTCGATCGTGTTTGGCGCCTGGGCCACGCGCTCGGTGCTGGCCGCGGATCCGGGCAACGAACGCATGCAGGAAATCGCCGGCGCCATCCAGGAGGGCGCGCAGGCCTATCTGATGCGGCAATATACGACGATCGCCATTGTTGGCGCCGTCATATTCGCTATCGTGGCCTACCTGCTTGGCTTTCTTGTCGCGATCGGCTTTGCAATCGGTGCCGTGCTCTCGGCGATGGCCGGATTTATCGGCATGCTGGTTTCCGTGCGCGCCAATGTGCGCACCGCGCAGGCCGCCAGCAAGAGCCTGGCCGGCGGGCTGGAAATCGCATTCCGGTCGGGTGCCATCACCGGCATGCTTGTCGTCGGGCTCGCGCTTCTGGCGGTTGCCGTCTACTATGCGGTCCTGGTGCTGGGGATCGGTCTGAACGTGAGCGACCGCACCGTGATCGATGCTCTCGTGGCGCTCGGATTCGGCGCGTCGCTGATCTCGATCTTCGCGCGTCTCGGCGGCGGCATCTTCACCAAGGGTGCTGATGTCGGCGGCGATCTGGTGGGCAAGATCGAAGCCGGCATTCCCGAGGACGATCCACGCAATCCGGCGACGATCGCGGACAATGTCGGCGACAATGTCGGCGATTGCGCCGGCATGGCGGCCGACCTTTTTGAGACCTATGCGGTGACCATTGTCGCCACCATGGTGCTGGCGTCGATCTTTTTTGCCGGCACCGGTCTGGTGGGCGCGGCGATGATGTATCCCCTGGCGATCGGTGCGGCCTGTATTGTGACCTCGATCGCCGGCACGTTTTTCGTCAAGCTGGGCGCCAGCCAGTCCATCATGGGCGCACTCTACAAGGGCATGATCGCGACCGGCGTGCTTTCCGCCGTGCTGCTGTGGCCGGTGACCGCCCTGACGCTGGGCATGAGCACATCGCTGACGGTGCAGGGGTTCACCTTTACCGGCACGGATCTTTATATTTGCGGTCTCGTCGGCCTGGTTGTGACGGCGCTGATCATCGTGATCACGGAATATTACACCGGGACCAATTTCCGCCCGGTGCAATCCATCGCCAAGGCGTCGGAAACCGGCCATGGAACGAATGTGATCCAGGGTCTGGCAATCTCCATGGAAGCCACCGCGCTGCCGGCGGTCGTGGTCATCGCCGCAATCATCCTGACCTATTCGCTGGCCGGACTGTTCGGCATCGCGATTGCGGTGTCCACGATGCTGGCGCTGGCGGGCATGGTTGTGGCGCTCGATGCGTTCGGACCGGTGACCGACAATGCCGGCGGCATTGCGGAAATGTCGAACCTGCCCGAGGACGTGCGCAAGACCACCGATGCCCTGGACGCCGTGGGCAACACCACCAAGGCCGTGACCAAGGGATATGCCATCGGGTCGGCCGGCCTCGGCGCGCTGGTTCTGTTTGCGGCCTATACGGCGGATCTGGAGCATTTCATCAGCCAGTCCGATACCTTCACCTATTTCAAGGGGGTCACGCCCGATTTCTCGCTGTCCAATCCATTCGTGGTGGCGGGCCTGCTGTTCGGCGGCCTGTTGCCGTTCCTGTTCGGCGCGCTGGGAATGATGGCGGTCGGCCGCGCGGCCGGCTCCGTGGTGGAGGAGGTTCGCCGTCAGTTCAAGGAAAAGCCCGGCATCATGAAGGGCACCGACCGCCCAGACTACGGGCGCGCGGTGGACATGCTGACCAAGGCGGCCATCAAGGAAATGATCGTGCCATCGTTCCTGCCGGTCTTCTCACCGGTGCTCGCCTATTTCGTCATCAATGCGGTGGCCGGCAAATCAGCGGCGTTTTCGGCCCTCGGCGCCATGTTGCTGGGGGTGATTGTGACGGGGCTGTTCGTGGCAATCTCCATGACCTCGGGCGGCGGCGCGTGGGACAATGCCAAGAAGTACATCGAGGACGGCAACTATGGCGGCAAGGGCTCGGAAGCCCACATGGCGGCCGTTACCGGCGACACGGTTGGCGATCCCTACAAGGATACGGCGGGTCCGGCGGTCAACCCGATGATCAAGATCACCAATATCGTGGCCCTGCTTCTGCTCGCGGTGCTGGCGCGTTAGGCGCACCGGACAACCGCAACCCGCCCCCTCGCGCCCGCACGATGGTTGCGGTGCGGGGGGGGGTGGCGTAACGGAACCGGCCGGTTCCTACTCGCCGGCGCCGGGCGAGAAGCGCCCGAAATTGTCAAACAGTTCCTGGAGCATGGTCAACTCCCGCCCGCGGGTCGGTGTTTCGCGCGAAATGAAATTGACGATCTTGCCGTCCTCGAGCCCATAGTGGCCAAAGCTCGCCACCCGGCCATCGCGATCAAAACTGATAGACAGAATTTCACGGTCCACCACCTTCGGCGCAAAAAAAGCGAAACGCTCGGTCACGCTTGAGATGTAGTAATAGGTTTCGCCTTCGCGGCTGACGGTGGCGGTGGTGGACGGCGATCCAAGCAGCGCCTGTATTTCCGCCTTGCTCTGACCGATCTGCACCTTCTGCAGATCCTCCGTCTTGGGCAGATAGCCATTGTAATCCACAATCGGGCTGCAGGCGGCGAGGCCGGCGGCGAGCAAAACGCCTGCCGCGACCCGGATGACCCTGGTCCGGGCTTGTTGCAGATTTTTTGTTTTCATATACATTCGCAGTCCTGTCCGGCAGATCCAGTCGCCGCCCGGCTCATGAGCCCTTGCCCGCGTGTTCCCCATCGCATAGCTGTGAGTGTAACATCACGCAAGGGGTGATTGAAGTGCCGGCAGTCACTCCCTGGCAACGTGGTTATCAACGCAGGCTCGACGGCCATGTTCAACTGGTTTCGCAAACATTCACCGCTCGATGACGCAGCCACCGCGCTCTACGAAAAGATTGTGGCGCAGGCGCGGCAGCCGCGCTTCTATGCGCGGATGGGCGTGCCCGATACACTGGACGGGCGTTTCGACATGATTGTCCTTCATGCCTTCCTGGTGTTCTACCGGCTCAAGGATGAAGGCCCCGCCGCCCGGGAAGTTTCGCAGAAGGTTTTCAACGCCATGTTTGAAGATTTTGACCATTCGCTGAGGGAAATGGGCGTCGGCGATATTTCGGTTGCAAAGCGGGTGAAGAAAATGGCGGCGGCGTTCTACGGCCGCGCGCATGCCTATGGCGAAGCGGTCGATGCGAAGGATGCAGAACGGCTGCGCGATGCCATTGACCGCAATTTTTTTCCCGAGGGCGCCGGGAACGGGGACGTTGCGGGTCTGCTTGCCGATTATGTATTGAAGCAGAGCGATATCCTGGCCGGCCAGCCCGCTCCGCGCTTCGTCGAAGGACAGGTGCAATTCAGCGCGCCGTGACCCCGGCTGTTGGCATACCGGATGACGACATGACCTTGCCTGACGCCCCGCGAGTTCCGGAATTCAGCCGCACCCGTGCGCTTGCCGCGATCACGCAAAACAAATCGCGGATGCGCCTGACGGCGAATGAGCAGGAGCGGCGCGACCTGGCGGTCCGTCTGGGGCTGGTCGCGCTGGATCGTCTCAGCGCCGAGGTGACGTTTTACAGGCGCGGCAAGGAGATGATCGTGGTCCAGGGCGCCTTCGACAGCCACTATGTGCAGACCTGCGGGGTGACGCTTGAGCCGATGGGCGTGGATGGGGCGGGCGAATTCGAACGCGAATTTGTCGCGCGCGAGGGCGGCGGCGAACAGCCCCCGGCACGGATCGTCGATTTCGATGCGACCGGGAAGGACGACCCGGATGTCGTCACCGGCGACACACTCGATTTCGGCGAGCTTGTTGCCGAAGAACTGGCACTTACGATCGATCCATTTCCGCGCCGGAGCGACGCGGAGCTTCCAGCCCGCGCGCGCGGCGGGAGCGAAGAAGTGATCGAGAAAAACAATCCGTTTCACATCCTGAAGGACTTGAAATAGACATTGGCGGTGCGCTTTTTTTTCTGTTGATAACGCCGGCAACGTTGCAAGGATGTCAGATATCATGGCGCCTGGACGCAACCGGGGAGCGATGGAATAATTTGTTTGATTTTTTTGACATGATCCACCAGAACGCAGAGCTTGAGGCCTTGGTGCGCCGGTTTGCCGGCCGGGCGCGGGGGGGCGGAAAAGCCGATGCAGCGCCATGAGCCAGAGCCGTACAATATCCGTATCCGTTGATGCCATGGGCGGCGACCGGGGTCCGGAGATGGTGCTGCCGGGCGTTGAGTTGAGCCTGACGCGCAATCCGGATGTGAGTGTCGTCATGTTCGGCCGGCAGGACCGCGTCGTGCCGATGCTTGACAATTTTCCCAGGGTCAAGGCCGCGACCCGGTTCGTTCACGCCGAAGCTTCGGTTGCAATGGATGCGAAACCGAGCCAGGCGCTGCGCCGCGGCCGCCGGATTTCCAGCATGTGGAAAGCCATCGAGGCGGTCAAGACGGGGGAGGCGGATGTCGTGCTGTCGGCGGGCAACACGGGCGCGTTGATGGTCATGGCCCGGTTTGTCCTGAAAACGATGGCGGGCATCGACAGGCCCGCGATCGCGGCCCTGTGGCCGACCACGAAGGGCGAGAGCATCGTTCTCGATGTTGGCGCCACTGTCGGCGCCGATGCCAGGCAACTGGTGGATTTCGCCGTGATGGGCGAGGCCATGGCGCGCGCGCTCTACGGCATGAAAAAGCCGACCGTCGGCCTGCTCAATGTCGGTGTGGAGGAGGTCAAGGGCATCGAGGAGGTGAAACTGGCCGGACGGATGCTGCGCGCCTTGCCCCTGCCGATCGATTATGCGGGGTTTGTGGAAGGCGATGACCTTGGCAAGGGGACGGTCAATGTTTTCGTGACAGAAGGATTTACCGGCAACATTGCGCTGAAGACGGCGGAAGGCACGGCCAAGCAGATCAGTGTTTATCTGAAAGACGCCATGTCAAGAACGATCCTTTCGCGGGTGGGATATTTTCTGGCGCGCAACGCGTTTCGCTCTTTGCGCGAAAAAATGGACCCGCGATCAGCCAACGGTGGTGTTTTCCTGGGACTCAATGGTATTGTCATCAAATCGCACGGGGGCGCCGACGCTCTGGGCTTTGCAAGCGCGATGGACATGGCGATCGACATGGCGCGCAGCAATCTCGTCGGCCGGATTGAGGAAGATCTCGCGGCCTGTCACGCGGCCGCCGAGTTCGCGCAGATCGGTATGGTGGCGGCGTCGTGAGTGTAGTGCGGTCTGTAATTCTGGGTTGCGGGTCCTATCTGCCCGAAAATGTTCTCACCAACGAGGAACTCGCCAGGCGCGTGGAGACATCGGATGAGTGGATCAGGACGCGCACCGGAATCCATCAGCGCCATATCGCCGCCGATGACGAAAACACCTCCGATCTCGCCTTAGCGGCCGCGCGCGCGGCGCTCGACGATGCCGGGGTCGATGCCCGTGATATCGATCTGATCGTGCTGGCGACCTCAACGCCGGACTACACGTTTCCCGCATCGGCGGTGAGCGTGCAGGCGGCTCTTGGGATCACCCATGGCGCGGCGTTCGATCTTCAGGCCGTCTGCTCGGGATTTGTTTTCGCTCTGGCCACGGCGGATAATTTTCTGCGCTGCGCCGGCTTCAAGAGGGCGCTTGTTATCGGGGCGGAAACGTTTTCCAGAATTCTCGACTGGAAAGACCGCGCCACCTGTGTGTTGTTTGGCGATGGCGCCGGCGCCGTCGTTGTCGAGGCGCAGCGGCAAGGCGGCGGGATTTCCGATCGCGGTGTTCTGCAGACGCTGTTGCGGTCCGATGGACGCTATCAGGACAAGCTCTATGTCGATGGCGGCCCCTCCGCGACGCGCACGACCGGGGTTTTGCGCATGGAAGGCCGGGAAGTGTTCCGCCATGCGGTGGTCAATATCGCCGATGCAATGGACCAGGTTCTGGCGCAGGCGGGTGTGAAGGCCGAACAGGTTGACTGGTTTGTGCCGCATCAGGCCAACCGGCGTATTCTGGATGGAACGGCGCGGAAATTCGGCATTTCCAGCGACAAGGTGGTGATCACCGTCGACCGCCACGCCAACACGTCGGCCGCGTCAATCCCGCTTGCGCTTTGCGAGGCGAAATCCGATGGCCGGATCAAACAGGGCGATCTGGTTTTGCTGGAGGCGATGGGCGGCGGCTTCACCTGGGGCGCGGCGCTGGTGCGCTGGTAACAACGCAGAATTGAATTTTTTTCAGACCCGATTGCCGGAAATCTCTGATATCGCCTGTCTTTCCTGTGTCCGGCAATCGCATTGCCGCTTGACCGGTCCGGTCGTCCTGTCTAATTTTCAGAAGTCATTCCAAGGGAAGGTTGGCGCAATGGGCGGCAAAACGGTAACGAGGGCCGATCTGGCGAATTCGGTACACCAGCAGGTTGGCCTCTCGCGCTCGGAGTCGGGCGACCTGGTGAAACTGGTGCTGGACGAACTGTCCGATGCGCTGGTGCGCGGCGAATCGGTCAAACTGTCTTCGTTCGGGACCTTCGCGGTCCGCCACAAGAAGGGCCGGATCGGACGCAACCCCAAGACCGGGCAGGAAGTTCCCATCACCCCCCGGCGGGTCTTGTCGTTTCGCCCCAGTCATGTGCTGAAGGACAAGATTAACAACAGCGGCTGAATATGTGGCCGTCCGGGCGCCTGCAAGCCGGCGCCGGCCGGCGGCGGATCAGGAGATATCAGCGGGTGGAAAAATCACCAGAGGCCTTTCGCACAATCAGCGAGGTTGCGGGCGAACTGGACGTGCCGCAGCATGTGTTGCGTTTCTGGGAAAGCAAGTTTTCACAGATCAGACCCATGAAACGCGGCGGCGGCCGGCGCTATTACCGCCCCGAGGATGTGACGCTTCTGAAGGGTGTGCGTCATCTTCTTTACGGCGAGGGCTTCACGATCAAGGGCGTGCAGAAGATTCTCCGCGAACATGGGGCGCGTTATGTGTGCGATGCGGGAGAAGGCCGGGTGCGGACGCCCGATCTGGGGCTGCCGGAGGAAATCGACGAGGCCCTGCTGCGTTCGGCCCAGGAGGCCTCGAATTTGAGCCGCGAACAGATTCAGGTGCTCAAGTCGTCGCTGCGCGAGCTGGACCGGATCCGGCAAATTCTCAAGGCCGAATAAGACCGCTGCCCGGCAGCGGCGCGGTGCGAACGGGCGCTCAGGGCCGCTCAATGTGAAATATGTCATTTGAAATCCGGCGCGCCCGCACCCCCTCAAACCGCCCGGAAAGGTCTTCCAAAAGCCTGATTTTACGGTTGATTTCGCAAACCGTCGTGCCGCTGAAGCGGTGTTTTTCGTATTTCCACCAGTTCTTGCGCCCGGGTATCAGCGAACGAATTGATTTTTCGACCGTGCGCCCGCGTGCGTGCAGCCAGCCGGTGACGATATTCATCGTGCTGGCGGGCCGTTGCGCCTGGCCTATGATGGGCGATGAATGGATCAGATCAACGATGCGCTCGCACGCCAGGTCGCCATCCTGGGAAACAAGGTGTTTGTCAAGATGCACACGCTGGTCGTCGGTATGCACCTCGCCCGGCGGATTTTCGACAAACGGGGCGATGGAGGCGACCAACTGATCCAGATCGAAGGCATTGTAGCTCAGCGCGTCGGGGAAGTGGCGGTCGAACCGTTTCGACACGATCGGGCGGTATGTGACTGCCGGCCGGCCGGCCAGAAATCCCTCGACCGCGGTGGTACAGCCATTGTGGACAACCACGTCGCACGCGAGGAGCCACGGCAGCACGCTGCCTTCCTGCACCACATGCACGTTTGAGCAGCCCGAAGCCGCCCGCTCCCACACAGCGGTGTTTTCCGAGGGATGCGGGCGCAGGATGATCGTCTTTTGCGGGAACGCCCGGGCCAGTTTAGGGACCATGTCCTGAAAGCGGTTGAACAGGGCATTGCGGTGAAAGGCGAGATCGCCTTCCCAGGTGCCGTCCTTGGATGGCTGTCCACTCTCGTCCAACGGGATCTTCATCGTGTATTTCGGCAGGTAGTGATTGGCATGTCCGAAATTGGTGTTGATCAGAATGAAGTGGCCGAACCGCTGGCGAAGCATGCGGACGTCTTGATCGAAAAATCCGCGCAGTCCATCGCGCAGCAGATCGACACGCGGATTTCCGGTCTGCATTATCGCGGTGCCCTCATAGCCGGGGTGGCGCTCAAGCAGTTCAGCGTCATCGGGCCCCCAGGCGAAGAACATGGCGACCTCCTTGAGGGCGCGCGGGCAAACGCGGGTCTTGAAATAATAATGCGAGGGATAGCGCACGAACCCCTCTTCATCCCAGGCGACGATCTGGTGGCCGAGACGTTTCAGGATCTTGAACATGCGCACGCGCGAGGCGCGGATATCCTTGGCCAGATAGATGCCGCGGGGAAAGGAATGAATGCGCAGGTGCAACCGCGTCTGCGCGCCAAGAACGACAGGAAACCCCTTTTCCGCCGCAACGCACGCCAGCAGCAACTTGGCGTCCAACTCGCGAACCTGCATTTCCACAGGCACAATCAATGTGGGAAGGGGTGTGATCATGGGTGCCAGGCGAACCGAATAACAGATGGATGGGGCGAGAGCGTGAAACTATTGGCCGGTGCGCCAATAACACAATGGCCGGCGCCGTGAAACAGCAACGCCGGTTGCCGCCGCGCGGCGCCATTGCATGGCGGAAACCGGGCACGTCCAACGGGCGTGGTTGTGATGAGGCTCTTGCATGGTTTTCCAAAACGGGTATGAAGGAACGCAAGTTTCGGAGCGTGGCGCAGTTCGGTTAGCGCACCGGTCTGGGGGACCGGGGGTCGCAGGTTCAAATCCTGCCGCTCCGACCACATCTATACCCGTATTTCTCCAGTGTACAGGGGCGAGCGTCCAGGGGCGAACGTCCAGGGGCGAACGTTGTGTTCCGGGCGAATCGGCGCCACCGGCCCGTCCCCTCGACCCGAAACAACACAACAGGGTCGCTCGCAGGTTGCGGCCCGGCATGGGCGGAGATTTCATTCTTTTGAAATAATGCTTCACTGACAATCATTTGCTACATGTTTCTGACCTCCGCACTCATCGCACCGGTGCCCGCGCCGCCCGGTTTTCACAGGGCGTGCCCGCTCGTGGACGCGCAGTGGGCGGCGCGGGCCGGGCCGCCTATTTCGCGCGCCGGAGTCAGATCAGCGGGCATTTCAAACCGGGCGGATCAAGGATCGCTCATGACTTGCCCGCCTATCCACATGGGCGTTTTTGATTTAATTGGGTGATTACAATCGCTTATGTCCAATCAACCTTTCGTGACGGTCGCTCATACCTTATGGCTATTGACGGGGATTTGCAGATTCAGTTGCATAGCACATGCACCGTGAAAATCCCGGGCACGTGTGCGCGTTGTGCCATTGCATGATCGCCGTGCGGCAAGCCCGGGTTTCCCAGGGTGTCACGAGGCGGGGCCGTTGGAGGCGGTCCCGGCTTTGAAGCGACCCGTCCGGACGTCCGGACTTTACGAAAGGGGGGTTCCCCATGTCAGCGAAAGTCATTTGGCTTTTCGTCTTTGTCGGCCTCTATTGGGCCTATTGCATCTTCTGGGGCATCAGAGGAGCAATGATGTCAAAGACGGCGAGCGACTACTTTATCGCGGGGCGCCGTCTCTCACTGTGGGTTTTTGTTTTGGCCGCGACGGCCACCTCGTTTTCGGGGTGGACGTTTATGGGCCATCCTGGACTCATTTACAGAGATGGATTCCAGTACGCCTACGCGTCGTTCTATGCGATCACGATTCCGTTTACCGGTGTGATGTTCCTGAAACGCCAGTGGATGCTGGGCAAACGTTTCGGATTTGTCACGCCGGGCGAGATGCTGTCGACCTATTTCAGGGGCGATATGATCCGTTTGTTGACCGTGGTCGTGGCGTTGTGTTTCTCGATTCCGTATCTTGGGCTGCAATTGCGGGCCTCCGGGTTCCTGTTCAACGTGCTCACCGACGATCTGCTGTCGGTTGAGGTTGGCATGTGGCTCCTGAGCGCGGTTGTGCTCATTTACGTGGCGTCGGGCGGTCTGCGCGCCGTGGCCTATGTGGACACGCTGCAATGCCTGCTGCTTGCCTTCGGCATCATCGCGATCGGCATAATCGCGCTTAATGCGGTGGGTGGATTTGAGCGGCTCAATCAGGGCATCGCGGCCCTGGCCGAAATGGATACCAAGCGTACGCTTGACGGATACAGCCACTACGTTGCGATACCCGGTGTCATCCAGTTTGTTGCCAGTGGGCCCAAGGCCGTTGGCGGCGCCTGGACGGGCATGATGATTCTGACCTACATGTTCGCTCTTATGGGCATTCATTCCTCGCCCGCGTTCACCATGTGGGCGTTTTCGAACACCAATCCCAAGCCGTTCGCGCCTCAGCAGGTGTGGGCTTCCTCGTTTGGTATCGGGTTCATCCTGTTCGTGTTCACCGCGTTTCAGGGAATGGGTGCCCATTTGCTGGGCGCCAATCTCGAATTTGCCGAGAAGTTCCCGGAACTGACGAACAACGTGATGGGAGCCGGGCTTGGCGGCATCGACCTGATGCAGTCCGCCGGCAAGCAGGGCATGCTCGTGCCGCAGATGATCGCACTGCTGGGCGATACCGCTCCGTGGTTCGTCGGTCTGCTGGCGGTGTGCGCCCTCGCGGCCATGCAGTCGACCGGCGCGGCATATATGTCGACCGCCGGGGGCATGCTGACCCGCGATCTGCTGAAGCATTTCATCATGCCAAACGCAACCCATGAGCAGCAGAAGTTCTGGGGCCGTGTCGGCGTCGCGTTTATCGTTATCGCGGCGCTCATCGTGGCCACGACGGCGACCGACGCACTGGTGCTGCTGGGTGGCCTGGCGGTCGCCTTCGGCTTCCAGATGTGGCCGTCCCTGATGTCGGTGTGCTACTTCCCGTGGTTCACCCGTCAGGGTATCACTGTTGGCCTGGCACTGGGCATCCTGGCTGTGATCTTCACCGAGAACTTCGGTGCGCAGATCGCAGGCTGGTTCGACGTCACCCTGCCCTGGGGCCGCTGGCCATTGACGATGCATTCGGCCTTCTGGGGCATTCTGTTCAATCTGGGCGGGGCGGTCATTATTTCCGCCATGACCCAGAACGACGCCGAGCTCAAGCATCGCATGAAGTTCCACGACTTCCTGCGTGAGCATGCCGCACTGTCGCCGGAGAAGCGCAAGCTTGTACCGACGGCCTGGGTGCTGACACTGATCTGGTTCTTCTTCGGTATCGGCCCGGGCGCCGTGATCGGCAACACGATCTTTGGCGATCCGAATGGCGGCGTTGAGGCCTGGATGTTCGGCATGCCGTCGATCTGGGCCTGGCAGATCCTCTGGTGGGCCATTGGCGTCTTCATGATGTGGTTCCTGGCCTACAAGATGGAGATGTCGACCGTTCCGGACAAAGAGGTCGAAGCGCTTGTGGAAGACATCGGCGATGTCAAAAGCAAAGCCTAGACTTTGACACGATCACCAGCCGGTTCGCCGGCCGGGTGAAAACTTGCGGGCCGCTCCCTCGATCGAGGGAAGCGGCCCGTTTGTGTCCGCGCCCGCGCGGGCATATATTCTGCCGGGCAGGCGCAAACTGTATCTTGCCGAGGGTGGCTGCGAGCGTTATGTGAAAGATCATGACATATTATATTCTCACCACTCTGGCGCTCGCGGTCGCCCTGTATTTTCCGGTTTCCAATCTGGTCCACGTGGTGAGCGTGCGGCGGCTGCAGCGAAAGACCGGCACGGAACTCGGTGAGGCGGCGGTACAGGGGCAAAAGCAGCGTGCGCGCTTTATCGCGATCCTGGTCGCGCTGTTGTTCGCGGCCATGTTCAACTACAATGTGTTCGGAATTCCCACGTGATCAGCGATCAATTCAATCGTTTTCTGAAAACCTTCGCCATTCTCGGCGCGCTGGCGTGGCTGGGCTATGCTTTGTACGAGCATTTTGCCCAACGCGGTCCCGGTGATCTGGCCTATCTTGCCGGCAATACGCAGTTCAAGGACAGCAATTTTCAGCGCGCCGCCGACGATTATCGTCAGGCGCTGTCCGAAAACCCCGTTCACATCCCGGCCATGCGCGGATTGGCGAACAGCCTTATTCAGCTAAGGCGCTACGGGGAGGCGGTTTCGCTGATGGACCAGGTGGTCGCAATGGAGCCGGAATTCGGCGGCAACTATGCGATTCGCGGCATCGCCAACGATCATCTCGGCAGGTACGAACGGGCTGTCGCCGACTATCAAAAGGCGTTGTCGCTGGACGAGAGTGTGGCCGACGGCATGCACTGGCTCACCCGGCTGCTCTATAATGTGCAGGAAAAGCCGCCCACGGTCGCCGACCGGTTGCGCTATCTCAAGGCGGAACTGGCAAAGCCGGAATCAAAGCGGCTTCTGAGCGTTCCCGAACTGGACCGCAAGCAACGCGGATACGAGCAATAGGCTGGGCGCGGTCTAGAAAACCCCCAAAATATCGGCGAACAGGAAGCGCATGAAAAAAATCAGCGCGATACAGCCGAACAGCAAATGCACCCACGGGCGTTCGCCGTCGTCATCGCGGTATGTCAGCCCGTGAACGGCCACAAGACCGGTCACGACGACCAGGATCCAGTTGATCAGGTCTTCATTCATGGATCGGTCCGGATTTCAGTAGCAGGGCGGGAACATGCATATCGTGGAAAGCGCCTTGCCGGCGACCTTGCCCAGCAAGACGAGCCCGACCATAAAGACAACGATCCAGGCGGTGAAATCAAGCCCCTTGCGCAGATCGTCGCGTGTGACAAAACGCGGCTGGATGCCAAAATCCCGCGGCACCAGCTTGTTTTCCCTGTCGAGATTGATCACGCGCTGGGCGAAGTGGCGCACCCAGGGGGGAACCACCTCGCCAAACATGTAGGGGGTGAAAAACTTTTCGACCGTTTTTTCGTCAGCGTCCCTGGAAAACCATTCGCGATAGGCGATCTCGAATATCCTGAACTCGGGAACGCTCAGAAGCGAGGAGGCTTCAAGAACCAGCCAGACGTCATCTGGAATCTTTTTTTCGTCGAAATACCGTTTGTCGGACTTTTCGGACTTGAGGTTCAGCATTCCAGTACATATCTTCGTGTGGAACAGCCGCGTTCACTGTCAGTGCTTCTCGGCATTGAAGTGGGGAATACTAAAGGAAAGTGCCGACGCTGACCATACACAGCCGCGTGACTCCGGCTACTACAAAACGTGGCATGTGGCTGGTCAGGCCGGCATTTGGTATATTAGCGGGCAATGCGGCGAGAGAATTGCGCGATAGGGGCAATTTCGTGATTCGCGTTTCAGGGGCTTAACCATACGCGTTGACAGGCTGTCTTTTCAAATCCGGCTAGGCCTCTGATTTTGCGTCTTCTCCGGGATAGCGGAAGACCACCATCGTGCGGAAAAAGATCACCACCGCGTAAAACAAGGCCCGGCTGGCACCGGGCTTTTGGCGGCGATCCGGGTGGCGGGCATGGCTGCGTGCAGCCCCCAGATTGCGCCCAGCATGAGATAAAACTGGCGCCAGTGGTCGGTGTCGATGACGAGCCCTTCTATGGCGACGACAAGAAAGCTTGCAAACAGGACGATCGCAAGATCGCGATGTGGCGAGGCGCGCAGTATCGTGGTGATGGAAATGAGAACGGTCGATATCACCAGGATCAGATAGGACAGTCCACCGGCCCATCCGCCCATGAGGAATGCCTTGATATACACGTTGTGGGGGGCAAGGCCGGTAATCTTGGCGAATTCGTTCGCACCCAGGCCAAACGGATTTTCCAGTATTGCGCCCAGTGCGATCTGCTGGTTGGCAAACCGGCCCTGACCGCCGACATCATACCTCTGGGTCAGCGAAAACCGCTCCGCGAACATGGCGCCGAGTTCGTTGTTACCGAGGATGGCGAGAACCGCAAGCGCCAGCGCCGCGATGACAATCGAGCACATGATGAGGATGCGCAGCTTGGTTCGCGGATTGCGGGTGGTCGCGGAAAGCATGAGGATGACAATGATCGAGGCCACCACATATCCCCCCCACGCGGCGCGCGAAAAGCTCACAAAAATTCCCACCGTCAGGAAGGTGGCGAGCGCACCGTGCAGCAGGGCAGCGGGCACCGGCGACCTGATGGAGCGGATCATCAGATACAGGGCCGGCACGATCAGGAACGGAGCAAAAACATTCGGATCCTTGAACGTTCCCCTGGCGCGGCCGAAATTTGTGGCAAAGTCGTATGCCCCGTCCAGCAGGTTGAAAATCCCCGCAAGCGCCACGACGACCGCAATGATCGCTGCGATAATGTATCCGTTTATGAAGGCCTTGCCGTAGCGTTCGGGATCGATCGCGAACAATGACGCCAGCAGAATGGCGGTGATTGCCAGATAGGTGGTTTTTGCGATGTGCACCGCCGCCTCGCCTGGAGCGCTCGCGTTCATCGCACCGATATATCCCAGGGCGAGTGTCAGCACCAGGAGCGCCATCATGGGGGCTGCCTGGCGGGGGATGCGCAAGCCCAGGACAAACGCGCCGAGCGCCAGGCCGAGCGCCGCGATATCAAACGGGGCGGGCTCGATAAAGACAAGGCTGCTGGCGGCCATCACCAGCCACAGCGCGAACACGCTCAGGCCCATGAACGGACTGCGCTGGAAGGGTGGGGGAAACGGGGCGTTCATCAATAGGCGTTGTCGTTCTTGAACAGGGAAAACGGGGTCAATGCCAGAATGTAGAGATCGAACCAGATCGACCAGTTTTCGATGTAATAGAGATCGTAGTCGACCCGGCGCTGGATTTTCTCGACGCTGTCGGTTTCCCCGCGCCAGCCATTGACCTGCGCCCAGCCGGTAATGCCGGGCTTCATGCGGTGACGCGCGAAATAGCTTTCCACAACATCGACATAGAGTTCGTTTTCCGCTTTCGCCATGACCGCGTGCGGGCGCGGACCCACAAGGGACAGATCGCCGGCGAGCACGTTGAAAAGCTGCGGCAGTTCATCCAGGCTGGTCTTGCGGATGAACCGGCCGACCCGGGTGACCCGGTCATCGTTTCTGGTGACCAGCCTGCCGGCATCCGCATCGGCGGCCTCGTGGCGCAGGGAGCGAAATTTGAACACCGGCGTCAATTCATTGTTGAATCCGTAGCGGTCCTGTCTGAAAAGAACCGGCCCGGGGCTGTCCAGCTTGACCGCGAGCGCCACCAGCGCCATGACGGGCGACACCACGATCAGCGCAAGGGCGGCCAGCACACGGTCTTCGATGGATTTGATGACATAGTCCCAGTCGGCCAGCGGTTTGTCGAACACGTCGAAAAACGGCACCTCGCCGATGAACGAATAGGTGCGCCGGCGAAATCGCAGTTTGTTGGTGTGGGCGGACAGGCGGATATCGACCGGCAGGACCCACAGTTTCTTGAGCAGTTCCAGAAGCCGGTTTTCGGCTGTCAGGGGCAGGGAAACAATCAGCAGATCTATGCGCGTGTGACGGGCGAACTGGATCAGGTCGCCGATATTTCCAAGCTTGGGATAGCCGGCCACGATTTGCGGCGAACGCGCATCGCTGCGATCATCGAACACGCCGGTGATACGGATATCGGTGCCCTTGCTCTGTTCCAGGGTCTGGATCAGGTCGGCGCCGCGTCTGCCGCCGCCGACGATGACCGCGCGGCGCTCCAGCCGGCCGTCCTCGTTCCATTTGCGCACAAGCGCCGATGTCGCCACCCGCGCCACCAGCAGCAGGGCCAGCCCGGCGACAAACCACAGTCCAAGCCAGACGCGCGAAAACTCCGTTCCGGTCTCGGTCAGAAACACGATTGCGGCCAGCGCGGTGAACAGACCGGTCCACCCCAGGATCAGTCTTGCAACATGAGCGAACACGTCGCGCAACGCCGGGATGGAATAAAGCCCCAGGGTCTGGAACACGATGGGCACGGACGCGCTGGTCAGCAACAGCGCCGCGACATAGTGCAGTCCCAGCGGCTGGCCGCCCCGGTACACATAGGCCACCCAGACGTCAAAGCCCGCCACCAGCGCAATGATCAGATCCAGCAGCCGGACGGAACCCAGGATAATGGCCGGTGAGATCCAGCGGCTTTCGCGACGGTCCGCAAAGCCCCGATCGATGGTATCGGCGCCTGCAAGATCGGTCGCATATTTCGGGTTCTTG
>WGFP01000117.1 GCA_015492195.1 Acidiferrobacterales bacterium | reverse complement strand
GACGAATACCTGGCGCTGGCGCATAAAAGCGCGCCGCAGAATCCGCTTGCCACCGGCCTGATCCGGGCCTACCTGCAAACCCAGGCGCATCAGTACGAACAGGCGCTGGCAACGCTGACCGAACTGCGCCTGGCGGCCCCGAAACACAAACTCATTCTTAAAATGTTGTGCCGGGTCTATTCCAAGCTGCGTGACTGGACGGGCCTTATTGACCTGATCCCGGCGCTGCGCCGGAATAACGTCATGGACCAGCAAGAAATCGATGCCCTGGAATTGCGGGCGCATCGCGAACTGTTGACGCTGTCGCTGCCTTCGGGTTCGCTGAATGTACTCAAGAAAGCCTGGAACGCCATACCGAAAAGCCTGCGACGCCATCCCGCACTGATCGCGATCTACGCCCGCCAGCTGATCCAGCAGAATCAAATGGACGAGGCCGAAACCCTGCTGCACGCAGCCATCGACGCGGAATGGGACGATACCCTGGTCGAGCTTTATGGAAAACTGCGCCCGTCCAATGCCATGGAGAAGCTGGAAACCGCCGAGGGGTGGCTGAGCACCCATCCCGAAAACCCGACGTTGTATCTGACCCTGGCGCGACTGGCGATGCAGAGCGATCTGGAAGGCAAAGCGCGAACCTACCTTGAAAAATGTATCAGCCTGAAAGGCCCCATCGAGGCCTACCGCGAGCTCGGGGACCTGCTTGAACGTCTGGGCGAGCCCGACGCGGCGCGGGAGTGCTATCGACGCGGCCTGGAGGCGTATGCCGATGAACGTCATCCCGCTTCCGAACGGAACAGCGCGGGCCTGGGGGCGCGGCACCGGGCGGCACGGTGATTACAAATCCCCTTTGTTACATAGTAAATAGACAGGATGAACAGGATTTACAGGATAAAAAATCTTTTTTCTAAATAAGTTCATTTTGAAAACATCGTTATTCTTTGATATTGCATCCTGTTAATCTTGTTCATCCTGTCTATTGCTTTTTCCTTATTTCTAAATTAATACTGTCTATTCTCCTTTTTCTAAATTACCAGACAGCATCAAAGCGCGTGGGCGAATTCAAACGAATCGTAATACAACCGGTCTTCCGGCAGGCCCCGCTCCTTGAAGGCGCGCTTTCCGGCTTCGATCATGGGCGGCGGGCCGCTGGCATAGATCTCGTAACCGCCTAGATCCGGGTTATCCGCGACCACCGCTTCATGCACCCAACCGGTACGGCCGGTCCACCGATCTTCCGGCAACGGCTCCGAGAGCACCGGTGTATAGCGAAAATTGGCATGCTCCCGCGTCCAGGACTGCGCCAAATCATGCATGTAAAGATCGCGCCGCGCGCGCACCCCCCAGTATAAATGCATGGGCCGGGTGACGCCTTTGGCAAAGGCGTCTTCAAGAATGGCCTTGATGGGTGCAAAGCCGGTGCCGCCCGCCACCATAATAATGGGTAAATCGGTTTCCTCGCGCAGAAAGAAAATTCCCAACGGCCCGCGGAAACGCAGCAGATCCTTTTCTTTCATTTTGCTGAAAACGTGATCCGTAAAACGGCCGCCCGGCACATGGCGGATATGGAGTTGCAGCAATTCATCGGCATGCGGCGCGCTCGCAAGCGAGAAACTTCGCCGCTGTCCGTCGCGCAGCAGGATGTCGATGTACTGTCCCGCGAGAAATTGCAGCCGCTGGTTCTGGGGCAATTTAAGCGACAGCACCATGACGTCGTGCGCCGCCTTCTCCATTTTCACGACCCGACAAGGAAGCGTCCTGATCACGATATCCTTGGCGGTATGGATCTCCCTGGCTTCGATCACCACGTCCGTCAACGGCACGGCCTGGCAAAACAGCGCCTTGCCCGCGCGCCTTTCCTCTTCCGTCAGGGCCTTGTCTTCATAGACGCCGTAATCGATTTCGCCCGTGAGAAGCCTGCCCTTGCAAGTGCCGCAGGAACCGTTGCGGCAACTATACGGCAGGGTGTACCCGTGACGCAGGGCGGCCTCAAGAATGGTTTCCTTATTCTGCGCGGTAAATTCATGGCCGCTGGGTTCGATGCGCACCTTAAAACCGACATCCGTCATACGAAACTCGTCCCCTTAAAATTAGTTAGAACAGCAAATGGATTATTGTTCATTAAATGAAACGAGAGAAAAACCATAAGAAATGTGTGCGGGAAAAGTGCACGGAGAGCGCCGTCCGCGCGTATATCCACGCCTTCATGGCTTAGGCCTTGCGGGCGAATAAAAAATGGAGGGATAACGATCTGCGAAGAATGAAACAGCGATCAAATCCAGGAAACGCCGTGGACGCTCTCCCAGATCTTTACCGTCCGGTCGACGTTCTCCTGCTGCATGGCCGCCCGCGCCGCCTGACGGCACTCGGCGCGGGTGCCGCATTCCGATCCGTCAATCTGATACACCAGCTTGCTCTCGGTGCGCGCGTACCTTTCGCCGGTCCATTCAAAGCGATTGTAGGCACTGTGTACGGAGGAAAGCGTGGTACGCGTTTGAATCACGGGATAAGCGCTTGCGCTTTTATAAAGCCTGAATTGCCCGTCCACCGCAAGCAGAGTGGACGTCCCTTTGTCGGTCTTTTCAACAAACCACGCGCGGCAACCGTTGCCGTCGGTACAGGGCACACGCATGACCAGAAATAGGTCCCCCTTGCCGGTCCGGCCGATCCAGCGATTGGTGTATTCCGCTTCCTTCCCGTAACACGCCTGCGCCGTCGAGGAGGTATCCACCGCACAGTCACGGATTACGTCCAGCGGCAACTCCCCTGCGACCAGGATGGGATCGGAGGTCTCGCCCGCCGCGGTCCAGCCAAAGGCCACTAAGGCAAACACCATGGCTGACAGGTTTAGCTGCATTCTCAACGTAAATTCCTCGGTTCCGTTTCGTTTTTAAATTAAAAGCATATTCCGTGCCATGCCCGAGAACCGGCATAAAATACATTATTTACAGCAAGTTACGTACTTCACGAGAGGATGTGTCCGTCGCGGCTTCCGTCCGGACCTTATGAATCAGCGGCCCCCTGCTCGCCAAAGAGGAATCCTTTTAAATGAGTCGGGGGATGCCTGTCAAGTGAGGTCGGAGAATCGCTTTATTAATTAAAGAATTCCAGTCGGGAATAAATTAAGGGGGTCATTGACAATTCCCGGCATGCCGCCTTTAAATGCGCCCCATGTCTACACGCCGTACAGAGACAGCATTCGGGAATTGATGAACAACAGTGTGTTGGTGGAAGTTAACCGGCTTTCACGCTTCTACGGCGAGATCCAGGCCGTGAAGGACGTCAGTTTCACCATCCGCCAGGGAGAGGTCCTCGGTTTTCTCGGCCCGAACGGCGCCGGCAAAACCACCACCATGCAGGTCTTAAGCGGCAACCTGGCGCCGAGCGAGGGCTCAATCACCATCGCCGGTCATGATCTCCTCGAAGACCCGCGCGCCGCCAAGGCCGCCATCGGTTATCTGCCCGAACAGCCGCCGATCTATCGGGAACTGACCGTGGACGAATACCTCGATTATTGCGCGGCCTTGAACCGCATCCCTCGCAAGAAGCGCATCGCCGCGCGCCAGACCGCCAAGGAAAAGTGCGGATTGCAGGACGTCGGCAAACGCCTGATCGGCAATCTGTCGAAAGGTTATCAGCAACGCGTGGGACTGGCGCAGGCCATCATTCATTTGCCGCCCGTGGTGATCCTGGATGAACCCACAATCGGCCTCGACCCGATACAGATCCGTGAAATTCGCGACCTGATTCGTGAACTCGGCAAGGACCACGGCGTTATTCTGTCCACCCACATTCTGCCGGAGGTGCAAGCAACCTGCGATCACGTTCAGATCATCAACAAGGGTTCCTTGGTGCTGAGCGACAGCATCGAAGGTCTCGCGCGTCACATGAAATCGGCGGCGCTGACCGTGGCTTTCCGCCGCCGTCCGGAATTGCCGTTGCTTGAAAAAATCGCAGGCGTGAATTCCGTGCAAAGCGACGGCAACGAGCGCGTGCGAATACTGTACAGCCCCGGCCGGGACCCGACGGACGACGTCGTCAAGCTGGCCGGTGAAAAAAACTGGGGGCTGTATGAAATTACTCCCGAACGGATGTCCCTGGAACAAATCTTTGTGGAACTCACCACCGATGAATCCCCCCAGGAGGAAGTCCACACATGATCCTGACAATCGCCGTACGCGAATTCAAAAGTCTTTTTTTGTCGCCGCTTGCGTGGTCGATTCTTGCCGTGGTTCAGGTGATACTGGCCTTTCTGTTTCTCGGACGGGTCGAGCTGTTTCAGTTATACCAATCGCAATTACTCGCCATGGACAGCGGCCCCGGTGTCACCGAAGTCGTGGTGCCCGACTTGTTGGGCAACGCCGCAATTATCCTGCTGCTGGTCGTGCCGCTCCTGACCATGCGCCTGGTCAGCGAGGAAAGACGCAATCGCACCTTGAGTCTGCTGTTCAGCGCCCCGATTTCCATGACCGAAATTATCCTGGGGAAATACCTGGGGATCATGATGTTTCTGTTGCTGTTACTGGCCCTGATCGCACTGATGCCGTTGTCTTTACTCGCCGGCGGCGGGCTGGACTTCGGGATGCTGTTCTCGGGATTGCTCGGGCTGGCGCTGTTGCTTGCCGGATTCGCCGCGGTGGGCCTGTTCATGTCCACCCTTACCCAATATCCCACCGTCGCGGCCATCGGCGGCTTTGGTGTGTTGCTCTTATTTTGGATCCTGGATTGGAGCGGGGAAGGGGCCTCGGGCAACGGCAGCCTGCTCGCCTATCTGTCCCTGTTCAATCACTACAAACCCTTCCTGGAAGGAATCTTTGACAGCGCGGATGCCGTGTACCACGGGCTTCTGATCACCACTTTTCTGGCATTCAGCATCCGCCGCCTGGATGCGGACCGCCTGGGGGGTTAGGGCGTGTATCACACGCGGCGAACAAAGTGGCGACTCCGCTTCATGAACGTCAGCTTCGTGATTCTGTTCCTGGTCGCCATCGGCTTGCTGCAATGGCTCGGCCGGGAATATCACCTGCAATTCGACTTGACCCAAAACAACAGGTATTCGTTGTCGCCCGCCAGCATCGCCGCGGTCGAACGCCTCACGGAGCCGCTTAAAATCACCGCCTTCGCCAGCCGACGCGGTGAATCGCGTCGGCGCATTCGCGAGATAATCGAACGCTACCGCAAACACAAACCGGACATCCAGCTTGATTTCGTGGACCCCGACGTCTCGCCCGACCGGGTACGCGCCGCTGGCATCAAGTATGACGGGGAACTTTTGCTTGAATACGGTACGGCCAAAGAAACCTTGTCGCCCGCCTCGCTGAACGAAGAAACCATCACCAACGCACTCGTCCGATTGGGGCACCGCGGTGAACGCTGGCTGGCTTTCCTGAGCGGCCACGGCGAACGCAGTCCCGACCGTCAGGCCAATTTTGATCTGTCAACCTGGGCGTCAAAATTGCGCCAACGGGGATTTCAGACCCGCGTTTTGGCCTTGGGCGATCACCCGCAGATCCCGAAAAATATCTCGGCGCTCGTCATTGCCGGGCCCCGGACGCGCCTGCTGGCGGGAGAGATCAAAGAGATCGAAAAATATATCAAAGGCGGCGGCAACCTGTTGTGGTTATCCGACCCCGGCCCGCTTCACGGCCTGGAACCGATCGCGGAGATGCTTGGCATTGAATTTCATCCCGGGGTAATCGTCGATCCCGCGTCCGCAAGCCTGACCTCCAGTGCCACGGCGATCGTGGTGGCGAAATACGGCGCCCACCCGATTGTCAGGAACTTCGCCGATGCCACGCTGTTTCCGCATGCCGCCGGCATCAGCCTGCGCGCGCCCGAGGGATGGCGCGGTTCCGTACTGGTCGATACGCGCCCCACGGCGTGGGTGGAGACCGGTTCCCTGAAAGGTACGATTCAGTTCGACAAGGGCAAGGACATACGCGGGCCCGTGAACCTGGGTGTCGCGTTAACCCGCGATTACGACGGGGACAACGACGGAAAGAATAAACGCGAGCAGCGCATCGTGATTCTGGGCGACGGTGATTTTCTGTCCAACACCTTCATCGCCAATGCCGGCAATCTGGAATTTGGGCTGAACCTTGTGAACTGGCTAAGCATGGACGACGCCTACGTAAACATCCCCAGGCGCATCGCGCGCGACCGCAATCTCAACCTCTCGCGCACCTCCCAGATTACCATCGCCGCCGTGTTCCTGGTGATATTGCCCCTGTCGATGGTCGGGACCGGCGTGTTCATCTGGCTAAAGCGGCGCAAGCGCTGAGGTCGTCCGATACAGTCTGCCGAAATCATGGAAAGCGGAAAAACATTCCTCAAAAGCCGCTGGCTGCTCAATCTGGCGCTGGTCGTCCTGGTAACCGTGCTCGCCCTCTTCGCCCTCTACAAAGGGGGCCGGGAAAACACCGAGGCGGGACCCCCGCTCATGACGCTCGCGACGGATCAGATCACCCGCATCCAGATTGATCGGCCCAAGAAACCGCGAATCGTGCTGACAAAAACGGATGATGCATGGCGCCTGACGGCGCCGCACCCGGCGCGCGCCAGTTCATTTAACGTCGATCGTCTTTTGCGCCTGGCCAAGGCCGAGAGTCAGGCGCGCTTCCCGGCCGTACCCGAAGAGTTGGCCCGGTATGGGCTGGATAAACCCTCGGCACGGGTATTGCTTAATGACGAGGAAATTATTTTCGGCGCAATGCACCCCATCAAGAACCAACACTATGTCCGGTACCGGGATGAAGTCCACCTGATCCCCAGCCGGTACTTCGCGCCCATTACCTATCGTTACACCAACTACATCGATACGCGCCTGCTGGAAGAAGGACGCACGCCTGTCGGCTTCAAGTTCCCGGATTTCCGGCTGACCCTCAAGGACGGCACCTGGCACAGGCAACCGAAGAACGACAAGCTCACCACCGACAGCATTAATAACTTCGTGCAAGAATGGCGGCATGCGCGCGCCTTAAGCGTGGAACGCTATTCCAAGAAGCGCGCGCTTGGCCGAATCCAGATCACGTTCACTAAAAACGGCAAGACCGAGACCCTGACGCTCGCCATCCTCGGCTATAAGCCGGATTTCATCCTCTACCGTAAGGACGAAGGGCTGGAATACCATTTTCCCGAAGACATCGGTAAACGGTTGTTGAAAATTAGTGAGGAGTGAAGAGCAAGGAGTGGGGGGTCTCAAAAAATTCAATTCTGCTCCTCACGTATTTACTCCTCACACCTCACCCTTCACTCCTCACTGATCCACCATGCCGGAATTGCCCGAAGTCGAAACCACCCGTCGCGGGATTGAACCCTTTGTTGCGGGAAAAACCGTGGTGCGCGTGGTGGTGCGCGAACCCCGCCTGCGATGGCGGGTGCCGACGGCCTTAAAGAAAGAATTGCCGGGACAAACCATCCGCTCGATCACGCGCCGCGGGAAATACCTGCTGCTCCATACCGCCGCCGGCACGGTGATCCTGCACCTCGGGATGTCCGGCAGCCTGCGCATTGTGGACGACACGCAGCCTGCGGAAAAATACGATCACGTGGATCTGGTGTTCGCCGACGGCGTGTGCCTGCGCCTGCGCGACCCGCGCCGCTTCGGCGCCGTCCTCTGGACCCGGGACGACCCGGCCGAACACCCGCTCCTCGGCGCGCTGGGACCGGAACCTTTAAGTCCGGATTTCGGCGGCGATTATCTCTACCGAAAAGCGCGTGGGCGAAAACGCGCGATCCGGGATCTTTTGCTGGACAGCCGCATCCTCGCCGGCATCGGCAACATCTACGCCAACGAGGCGTTGTTCGCGGCCGGTATCCGCCCCGCCCGGTCCGCCGGGCGCATCAGCCGAGACGGCTATCAGCGCTTGGCACGGGCGCTGCGTGCCACGCTGAAACGGGCGCTGCGCGCCGGCGGCACCACCCTGCGGGATTTTCGCCAAAGCGACGGTGATCCCGGCTATTTCCAGTTATCCCTCAAGGTCTACGGCAGAAAAGACCAACCCTGTCCCAGCTGCGGCACGCCGATCCGGGCCCGGCGGCTGGGGGGCCGGACGGCGTTTTTCTGCCCGAGGTGCCAGTTATAGGCTAGACTTAACGCTAAAT
>WGFP01000116.1 GCA_015492195.1 Acidiferrobacterales bacterium | reverse complement strand
TTGCTCTACCTCCCCACATCCCTGTGGGTCGCTGCGCTCGCGGCATTCGTACATCCTGTACAGCAAAATTGGGCGCACGAAGTGCGCCCGCAGGGCGCGGACCAGGGACGGTCCGAGTCACAATAGTCCTTTACGCCCCGAAACTATACACTAAGGAAGTTCTGATTAAATTGATCTTAAACCGCCAAGACGCCGAGAACGCTAAGTTTTTCTCTTTCAAAGGTATCAAGTATTCTTTTTCCTTGGCGACTTGGCGGTTGAACGTAGTATTCAGAGATTCCCCTAGATATTAATGGCAAAAAGACTGATCAAACGCTACCTGCCGGACATGCACAAGGTTCGGGACCACAGGTATCTGCGACTTTTCGGTGAGATGCTGCACGACCCCAATCTGTGGCACCTGAACCGCCATTCCGTCTCGGACGGATTCGCCATCGGGCTCTTTATGGCGTTTATTCCGATGCCGTTCCAAATGATTCCGGCGGCGGCGCTGGCGATCCTGTTTCGCGCCAACCTGCCCATCGCCGTGGCGCTGGTATGGATTACCAACCCGATCACCATACCGCCGATTTTTTATTTCACTTACAAGGTCGGCACCTGGGTGCTCCACATGACGCCGCAACCGTTTACGTTTGAAATGTCCTGGCCCTGGTTGGTGTATGAATTGGGTCAGATCTGGTTCCCGCTTCTCCTGGGCAGCCTGCTGGTGGCGTCGGCCGCCTCGTTCATCGGCTACTTCAGCATGCACCAGTTATGGCGTTGGCACGTCGTCAGGGATTGGGAGAAAAGAAGAAAGGTGAGATCAAAAAGAAAACGTTAATCTGGATATTGCACAAGAAAAACCGCCAGGGCGCCAAGAAAATTGATACTGCTGAAAGTGAAGGGTGAGGAGAGATGATTATGCTTTCACACCTCACCTCTCGTTCCTGAATGCCTTGGCGTTCTTGGCGGTGTATTTTTTAGGCTAGGCCGGTTTCAGAACGCCGTCTTCAAGCTTAAGGACGCGATCCATGTTCGCCGCCAGTCCGGGGTCATGGGTGACGATGACAAAGCTGGTTTTCAGTTCGCGATTCAACTCCAACATCAGTTCGTAAATGCTGTGTGCGTTTTCACGATCGAGGTTGCCCGTGGGCTCGTCGGCCAGGACGCACAGCGGTTGGGTGACCATGGCCCGCGCCACCGCGACCCGCTGGCGTTCGCCGCCCGACAGCTCGCCCGGTTTGTGCTGCAAGCGATCTTCCAGTCCCACTCTGGCGAGCATCGCGCGCGCCTGTTCCAGCGCCTTGTCGGTCGGACCGCGGCGCACCAGAAGCGGAATGGCGACATTTTCCAAGGCGGTGAACTCCGGCAGCAGGTGATGAAATTGATAAACGAACCCAAGCGCGCGATTGCGCAGCAGGCCGCGTTCGGCCTCCCCCAGGCGCGCTAAGTCCTCGCCGTCCACCATCACCTGGCCCGCGGTCGGCCGGTCCAATCCCCCCAACAGGTGAAGCAACGTGCTTTTTCCCGAGCCCGAGGCACCGACAATCGCGACCTGCTCGCCGCGTTCCACGCGCAGGTACACGCCCTTGAGCACGGAGACATCAAACGCGCCCTCGTCATAGACTTTGACCAGACCGGCGGCGGACAGGATATATTCTTGGTTCATTCGTATCGCAGGGCCTCGGCCGGTTGCACTTTCGAGGCGCGCCACGCCGGGTAGACCGTGGAAAGCAGCCCCAGGATCAGCGAGGCGCCCGCGATCATCGTGACATCCCCCCAGCGTAAATCCGACGGCAGCTCACTGATGAAATAGACATCCGCCGCGACAAAAGAAGTGCGGAACAATTGCTCCAGCCACTGCACGATGTTTTCGACGTTGAGCGCGAGCAGAATGCCGGAAACGGTGCCGACTGCCGTCCCTATCACGCCGATGAAGGCGCCCTGTACCATAAATATGCCCATGACGCTGCGCGGGCTGACGCCCAAGGTGCGCAGGATGGCGATGTCCGCCTCCTTTTCGGTCACGATCACCACCAGCGTCGAGATAACGTTAAACATCGCCACCGTGACGATCAGCAGCAGGATGACGAACATAACCGTCTTTTCGATCTTCAACGCGCGAAAGAAATTGCCGTGCTCCTTCGTCCAGTCGCGCGTCAGGTAATCCACACCGAGATCCTTCTCAATCTCTCTGCTGACCCACGGCGCCACATCCAGGTCATCGAGTTTCAGGCGCAGCCCGCTGACCCGTTTCCCAAACTGGTAAAGTTTCGCGGCGTCGTTGAGATGAATCAGCACCAGACCGCTGTCGTATTCATACATGTCCACCTTGAAAATACCGACGACGGTAAAACGCCGGAAGCGCGGCAACAGGCCGGCGGGCGTCGTCCGGGCCTGCGGCGCCATCAGCGAAACCCGCGAGCCCAGCGCGAGATCCAGTTTCCAGGCGAGGGTACTGCCGATGATCACCCCGAACTCACCCGGCTTCAGCGACTCAAGCCGGCCCTCGACCATGTTCGCCCCCAGCTCGGATACCTGCCCCTCCTCCGCCGGCAGGATGCCGCGCACCGCCACCCCGCTGACGCGTTTTCCGCGCACCGCCAATCCCTGCCCCAGGATATAAGGCGCGCGCCCGATGACACGCGGGTTCTGTTGCACGCGCTCGGCGACCTCGCGCCAGTTTTGCAAACGGCCGTCCAGTCCGGTTACGGTCACATGGGACACGACGCCGAGGATGCGGCTGCGGAGCTCCTTGCCGAAACCGTTCATCACCGACAACACGGTGATCAACGCCGCGATACCGAGGGTGATGCCGAGAATCGAGATGAGGGAAATGAAGGAGATGAAGTGGCTGCGCCGGCGGGCACGCGTGTAACGCAGACCAAGAAATAGTTCAAACGGGCGAATCATGGGCCGGCATTAAACCATATGCGCGGGTTCCGAGAAACTCAGACACCTCGCGATGCCGGAATGGCCCACGCGGAAAAAACAAAGCGATCGTGATTTGCAAGTTGGGATCAACGGTCCGGGGCATCATCCATGGCCATGACGGCGACGCCGTCCCGGTTTTCAAAGTATGTGCCCAGGGGTCGCGACAACCGTTGCAAGGTGCCCACGACTTCATCGGCGTCGCTGCCCGTGAGCGGACGGGGCTGAAAAACAACCTCCGGATTATTGACGTTAAGGGGAATCAGACGCAGCCGGTGCAGGCGGCCGTCGCGAAACGTCAATTCGGCGAGGACGCTGCGCGTCGCGACCACACTATACGAGCCGAAGACAAAGTTTCCCAGGCTGTACAAAATCACGCCGTCGCGGTATTGCTCCACGCCCTGGAGGACATGCGGATGGTGTCCCAGCACGGCGCCGGCGCCGGCCTCAATGGCGGCGCGCCCGAGCAAGGTCTGGTAATCGCGCAACTCGGTGACGGCCTCGCGCCCCCAATGAAACGAAACGATGACGAGGTCCGCCTGCGCGCGCGCGGCGGCCACGTCGGCGCGCACATCACGTTCGTGGCCGAAGGCGGTGCCGGGCCGGTCATCGGTCGCCCAGAACGTCTCCGGGAAGGTCAGGGAATAGGCGAGGAACGCCACCGTGGCCCCGCCCGCTTTCAGAAAAACCGGCCTTCTCGCTTCGCGCGCATTCCGACCGGCGCCGACGTAACGAATGCCGGCGGCCTCCAGCGCGGCCATGGTGTGCTCCAGCCCCGTTACGCCGTAATCCAGGGTATGGTTGTTGGCGAGCGACACAATATCAAACCCCGCTCTTGCCAACGCCGGCGCCACCTTGTCCGGCGGGGAACGGAAAACATACTGCTTATCCTCTACCGCCACATCGTGGTCGGTCAACGGGCCTTCCAGGTTGCCGAACATGATGTGCGCGCCCTCCAAGAACGGTTTGGTGTGCACGAAGGGATAATCGTAACCGTACTTTTCCATTTCCGGGGCGGCGCTGCCGCCGAGCATGATGTCGCCGACGGCGACGAGGCGCACTTCGGTGGCAACGGCCTCGGGAGGCAAGGCCCCTTCGGCCGCTTCCTTCGCTGTGGGCACGGCCTCGGGTTGCGAGGGCGCGGTCCCGGCGCAGGCGGTTATCAGGAATCCCAGCAGCACAACTAAAAATGGCGCCAGGAATGGCCGTTGCCTGGGAAGGCGTGGAATGGCAAGCATCAGGTATCGCACAAGTCAGCGTTCGGCAGGCGGGTTACTTGGGTCGTGGGCTCGAATCCGGCGCGGTTTCCGCAGACACATTCTCGCGCGCGTCGGCGGCGGCATTGCCGAGTCGGCGCAGGGCCGTTTGCAATCGCGCGTCATCAATGCCTTCCGCGGTGTCCAAAATCAACCGCGCGGCCTGCGTCGACAGGCGGTGATGATGCGCCCCTTCCCTGCCGTCGGCGGGTTTCGGTTTCGGCGCCGCCCGGGCGTGGGGCACCACATGCACCTGAAACCCCCGGAGATGCTTGAAGAACGGCTCCCGGCGCAGAAGCTCCACCAACCCCTGTTGCTGTTGTCGCAACCGGCCCGCCCAGGCGGAGGAATCGGCCTGCACGCTCAGCAGACCCTGTTCATAACGGAGGGGGCGCACGTGCTCGGCCAACGGCCCGGGCACACACGCCTGCCAGCGCGCCTGCGCCCGGCTTGTCTCATCCTGCCGGAGATCCAGGTGCTGCAGCAGCCCGGCGGGGAGGTATTTGCCTACGCTTGTCAGTCCTTTTTTGACCATAAGTGGCCGTCCTGTGAACACGGGCTACACTGAAATATTGTGAACATTATCGTGGTTTCTGAAGGGATTAGAAAGGGAAGGACGGCCTGCCTCTCCCACCGCCACCTGTGGGTGATCGCCCTGGTGGGGGGCATCCTGTTGCCGGTGTTTTTAGGGGGGCTCACCTACCGGATTAACGCCATGCTGGACCGCCAGGCGGGCCCGGCCCGGGCGGTCGC
>WGFP01000115.1 GCA_015492195.1 Acidiferrobacterales bacterium | reverse complement strand
GGATTTCAGTTTCAGCGGGCTGAAAACGGCGGTGGCGCGCGCCGCCGACGACTCCCCGGACGATCAAGGCACGGCCGACATGGCGCACGCTTTCCAGGAAGCGGTGACTGAAACCCTGGTCATCAAAAGCCGGCGGGCGCTGGAACAAACCGGACACTCCCGGCTGGTGGTGGCGGGGGGGGTTTCCGCCAACCGCGTGCTGCGCGCGCGCCTTGCCGACATGACGCGCAGCCTGGGGGCCAAGGTCTTTTATCCCCGACTCGAGTTCTGCACCGACAACGGCGCGATGATCGCCTACGCCGGTTATCTGCGCCTGCGCAACGGCCACCGGGAACCGCGGGCCTTTGCAGTGCGTCCCCGGTGGCGCATCGAGGAACTCGGTGCAATAAAAAACTAAGGAAATTCTGATTAATATGAATTCTTAACGCAAAGACGCGAAGGCGCGAAGAGAAGTGGCGCAGGGACGCGCCGATTACGGAGCCAAGGGTGCAAAAGCCGATGAAAATAAAAGATATCCATCCTTTGCGTTGAAAACTAATAAATCAGAGATTCCCTAACTTAATGACCGATGCGGTGCTCCCGACCGGCCATGAGATTGCGTATGTTTGAACGGTGCCGAAAAATCAGCAACGCGCTGATGGCGGCGCTCGCCACTAAATAAGACGTCCCGGGCAAAAGCCAGCCGACATAAAGCGGCGCCGCCACGGCCGCCGTCAAGGCGGAAAGCGAAGAGTAACGAAACGCCGCCGCCATCACCAGCCACGTGGCAAGAAGGGCAAGGCCTACCCAGAGATTCAATGCCAGCCACACACCAAGCGCCGTCGCGACCCCCTTGCCGCCGTGAAACCTGAAGAACACGGGATACAGGTGGCCGATAAACACCGTGAAACCGGTAAGCGCAAGTATCAGGGGATCGTCCGTCACCAGGCGCGCCGCCAACACCGCGATCACGCCCTTGAGCACGTCCCCAAACAGGGTAAGTGCCGCCGCCGTCTTGCCGGCGTAGCGCAGAAGATTGGTGGCGCCTGGATTCTTTGAACCGATCTCGCGCGGGTCTTTATGGCCCATTACCCGTGCCACGATCACGGCGGTTGAGACGGAGCCCAGCAAATAGGCCAGCACGGGAAGAGCGTAGACAAGCATCGCCTCATTTTAAGGCCTAAGCAGCCGCGGGCAAATGAAAAAGTTTTGCACCCATGAAAAACGGTGCAAGCGGATACAGTCATCGCGCCACGACAACAAACCGTTTTTTAGATATATTGACGGCGCAACCGGGTATTTTTCAATGGACATCATTTATCTCCACGGCTTGAAAATCGAGTGCGTTATCGGGGTCTGGGAATGGGAGCGTCGAACCCGGCAAACCGTGATGCTTGACCTCGACATGGCCGCGGACATTAAGCGCGCCGCCCAAACCGACAACATTAACGACACATTAAGCTATAAGGACGTGGCGAAGCGTCTGATCGATTACGTGGGAAAATCCGAATTTCAGCTCGTCGAGACCCTTGCCGAAAAGGTGGCGGAACTCGTGCGCCGTGAATTCAAGGTATCGTGGGTGCGCGTCCGCGTAAACAAAAAAGGCGCAATCCGCGGCGCTGCCGACGTCGGCGTCGAAATTGAGCGCAGTGACGCATAATTTAAGGATGCCGCGCGTTTTTATCAGCATCGGCAGCAACATCGACAGGGAACGGAACATTCGCGGTGCACTGCAAGCATTAAACGCCGTTTACGCCCCGCTGATCCTGTCCAGCGTCTATGAAAGCGAACCCTTGGGTTTTGAGGGCGACAATTTCTACAACCTCGTGGCGGCATTCAACACCGATGAGGCCGTAAAGAAAGTCCGCGCCGAGCTGGCGCATATCGAAATTGCCCATGGGCGGGCGCGCCAGGGATCGGGCTGGCACTCGCGCACCTTGGATCTCGATCTCCTGCTGTACGGCAACCACGCCATCCACGAACCCGGGCTCGATATCCCGCGCGCGGAGATCGGCAAGCATGCCTACATATTGCGCCCGCTCGCCGAAATCGCACCCGAATTACGACACCCGGAAACCGGCGTCACTTATGCCAAGATGTGGGACAACTTTGACGACAAACACCAAAAGCTGTGGAAAGTGGAATTTGACACCGGCCTGTAGCCTTACAAACGCCTACATCACCACGCTGCGACCGCCGTCCACGATGCTCACCTGGCCGGTGACATAGCCGGCGTCGCGGATAAGAAATAACACGGCGCGGGCGATGTCTTCGGGTTCGCCCGAGCGCTTGAGCGGGGTACGCGAGATAATGCGCTGCTTGGACATTTCGTCCAAACCGTCTTCGGGCCAGAGGATGACACCCGGCGCGACGGCGTTTACCCGGATTTCCGGGCCCAGCTCACGCGCCAGCGTCTTGGTCAGCATGATAAGACCGGCCTTGGCCACGCTGTATATCGGATAGCCCTTCAGCGGACGATCCCCGTAAATGTCGGCGATATTCACGATACAGCCGTTCCGCTTCTTCAAATGCGGGGCGGCGGCCTGAGACAGAAAAAACGGCGCCTTGAGATTCGCCCCTATAAGATCATCCCATTGTGATTCGCTGGCCTTGTGTACCGGCGTGGCGTAAAAGCGCGAGGCATTATTGACCAGAACATCCAGACGGTCGAAGGATTCGACGGTTTCATACACCAGATTTTTAAGAAGTTTTACGCTGTTGTTGAGATCGCCGCGTACCAGCATCACCGACTCGGGACGTGATTTATGCAGCTCCTTTTGCAGGGCGTGGGCCGCCTCTTCGGACGACAGGTAATGAATCACCACGTTCATGCCCTGCGCATGAAGCAATCGGGCGATCGCCGCCCCGATGCGGTGGGCTCCACCGGTGATCAGCGCCACCTTGCCTTTGAGAGAATTGTCCGGCATAAAGACTTGTCCAGCCATTGTTGGAGCCGTCACCTTACCGCTTGCGCATCCAAAGGCCAATAGCCATGCCGTCCTTTCCACCTCTCTCAAACAAGCAGGAAACCCGACCGGTGGATATTTCAGCAACACTTCCACAGCCAAGCACCGAGGAGTGCGCGCACAGCGAGAAGCTCGTTGCGCTTATCCGGAATGAGATCGCCTCCGACGGCGGTGCCATCGGCTTTGCCCGCTTCATGGAACTGGCGCTGTACGCACCGGCGCTCGGTTATTACTCGGCCGGCAAACAAAAATTCGGCGACGGCGGCGATTTCATCACCGCACCCGAACTGTCCCCCCTTTTCGCGCGTTGCGTTGCGCGCCAGTGCCG
>WGFP01000114.1 GCA_015492195.1 Acidiferrobacterales bacterium | reverse complement strand
GTCCTGATCCGTGAGGGCGCGCGCCGACATGCCGCCCCCTTTGCGATTGATGCCCTTACTGCCGCTCAGTTCGCCGCCGACGACGACGCGACAGACCACCTCGGAACCCTCAACCTGATCGACCCATAGATTGACGCGGCCGTCATCGAGCAACAGGGTCGAACCGCGGTCGACGTCCTGATTTAAAGATTTATAAGTCACCCCCACGCGCTCTTTCGTGCCTTGATCAAGGGGGTGATCGACGTCCAAGACAAATCGATCGCCTTCCTTGAGGATGATTTTACCGGCCTTGAATTTACCGATGCGTATTTTCGGCCCTTGAAGGTCAACCAACACGCCGATGTGGCGGCCGTGCGCCTGGGCGCGTTCGCGCGCGGCTTCGGCGCGTTTGACATGCATCTCGGTCGCGTCGTGGGAAAAATTAAGGCGCACGACATCCACGCCGGCCCCGACCAACTCATCAAGGACTTTGGGATCGTCCGTGGCCGGACCGAGGGTGGCAACGATTTTGGTTCGACGAAGCATAAAATATGCCTTCAAATAATCTTTGACGCAAAGACGCCAAGGCGCAAAGAAAAACCGGCGAACCTATATCCGTATACCCTTTGCGTCTTCGCGCCTTTGCAGCGAATGATCATAAAAAGTTATTGGTTCGCGCGTTCTTCTAGTATGGCCACTGCGGGAAGCTTCTTGCCTTCCAGAAACTCAAGAAAGGCGCCGCCGCCGGTGGAAATATAGGAAACCTTGTCTGCGATCCCGTACTTGGAAATTGCCGCCAGGGTATCACCCCCGCCGGCGACGGAGAATGCCGGGCTGTCGGCAATCGCCATGGACAGGGACTTGGTACCCTCGCCAAATTGGTCGAATTCGAACACGCCCACGGGACCGTTCCAGACAATGGTGCCGGCCTTTTTAAGAATTTCGGCGAAACGTTTGGAGGTTTCGGGACCGACGTCGAAGATCATGTCATCTTCAGCCACGTCGTCGACCTTTTTGAGCGCGGCCTTGGCGGATTCGGAAAATTCCTTGCCGCACACGACATCGGTCGGCACCGGGATATCAGCGCCGCGCGCCTTGGCATCCGCCGAGAGTTTCCTGGCGGTTTCCACCAGATCCGCCTCATACAACGATTTACCGACCTTGTGGCCGTCCGCGGCGATAAAGGTATTGGCGATTCCGCCGCCGACGATCAGTTGATCCACAATCCTGGACAACGACTCCAATACCGTGAGTTTGGTCGACACCTTGGAGCCGCCGACGATGGCGACCATGGGGCGCCTGGGATTATCCAGCGCCTTGCCCAAGGCGTCGAGTTCCGCGGCCAGCAAGGGGCCGGCGCAGGCGATGGGGGCGAATTTCGCCACGCCGTGGGTGGAGGCCTGGGCGCGGTGGGCGGTGCCGAAGGCGTCCATCACGTACACGTCACACAACGCCGCCATTTTCCGGGCGAGATCCTCGTTGTTTTTCTTCTCCCCCTTGTTGAAGCGCACGTTTTCGCAAATCACCACGTCGCCGTCCTGGATGTCGCCTACGCCGTCGAGCCAGTCCTTGACCAGGCGCACCGGTTTCCCCAATAAATCGGACAAGTGATCGGCGACCGGCTGGAGCGAAAACGTCGGGTCGTATTCCCCTTCCTCCGGACGCCCCAGGTGCGAGATGAGCATCACCTTGCCGCCGCCCTGCATGGCATGGCGGATGGTCGGAAGTGATGCGCGGATACGGGTGTCATCGGCGACCTTGCCGTTCTTTAACGGGACATTGAGGTCCTCGCGGATCAACACCCGCTTGCCCGCGAGATCGAGGTCGGTCATCTTGATTATGGCCATTATTTAAACTCCAAAAACCCAGCGCAAAGCCGCTGAGACGCAAAGGACGCAAAGATTCTCAAGTTTTGATCTGTATCACTCTGCGCCTTCGCGTCTTTGCGTTGAGTCGTAATTATTTTGCCTTCATCAAGGCAACCGTGGTATCGAGCATTCGGTTGGAGAAGCCCCATTCGTTGTCGTACCAGGAACAAACCTTGACCAGCTTGCCGTCGATCACGCGGGTCAGGGAGGCATCATAGCTGGACGACACGGTGGTGTGATTGAAGTCCATGGACACCAGCGGCTCGTCATTGTAGGCCAGGATGCCCTTGAGCGCGCCGGCGGCGGCCGCCTTGATTACACTGTGGATCTCGTCGACGCCGGTCTCACGGGCAGCCTCGAAGGTCAGGTCCACCAAGGAAACATTAATAGTCGGCACGCGTATGGCGAACCCGTCGAGCTTGCCGTTTAATTCCGGCAGCACCAGCCCCACCGCGGCGGCGGCGCCGGTCTTGGTCGGGATCATGGACTGGGTGGCACTCCGTGCGCGGCGCAGATCTTTATGATAAACGTCGGTCAGCACCTGGTCGTTGGTATAGGAATGAATGGTCGTCATCAATCCGCGCACCACGCCGATCTTGTCATGCAGGGGTTTGACCAGCGGCGCCAGGCAATTGGTGGTGCAAGAGGCGTTGGAGATAACGGTATCGGAAGCCTTCAAAGTGTCGTGGTTCACGCCGTAGACGATGGTGGCGTCCACGTCCTTGCCGCCCGGCGCGGAAATAATGACCTTCTTGGCGCCCGCTTTTAGATGAAGGCCGGCCTTTTCTTTGCTGGTGAAAAGTCCGGTGCATTCGTGCACCACGTCAATATCCATTTCGCCCCAGGGCAGCTTGGCAGGATCGCGTTCGGCGTACACGCGAATCTTGTCGCCGTTGACGATCATGTGGTCGCCCTCGACCTTGACATCGCCCGGGAACCGGCCGTGCACCGTGTCGTAGCGCGTCAAATGGGCGTTGGTTTCGGCATTACCCAGATCATTAAGTGCCACGATTTGGATTTCCTTATTGCGTGCGGACTCGTACAAGGCTCGCAGCACATTGCGTCCGATACGACCGTAGCCGTTGATTGCGACTTTAATTGCCATTTCAAATCTCCAGGAAGTTAATTTAGAAAATGAAATTCACCACAAAGGCGCAAGAAATAATTTGTTTGGAAACAAAGTAAATGTGCAAATTTCTGAATTATTAATATTCTTTGCGCTCTCTGCGTCTCCGCGGTAAAAAACTTCTTATAAGATTTCTTCGACCGCTTTGGCCACGTTCTCGCCGGTGAAGCCGAAGTGTTTGAACAGCATGGGCGCGGGCGCGGATTCGCCGAAGCGGTTGATGCCCACCACTTTCCCGGTTGCGCCGACGTATTTATACCAGCAGTCGGTCACGCCGGCCTCGACCGCGACGCGCACTGTGACCGCCGCGGGCAGAACCGATTCGCGGTAGGCCTCATCCTGGGCATCGAACACTTGCGTGGAAGGCATGGAG
>WGFP01000113.1 GCA_015492195.1 Acidiferrobacterales bacterium | reverse complement strand
CGCCTGCGCTGTTCAATGGGACGCCCGCCCCCGGGACACATGCGATTCTGGGCGCGGCGTTCGACAAGTTATGCGCCGACGTCAAGCGGTTATATATCCCGGTAAATATTTCCCTGCCGGACCCGGCGGCGAGTTTCGCCGTCTTTGAGCTTGACGACCTGCCGAAGACTCCCAAGGCGCGGCTGGATCTGGTCCGCTGGCGCTTCGAAAAAGAACGGCATCTGGACAGCCGGGCCATCGCTTGCGCCTGCCAGCCGCTCGGCGGCGAGAACGGGAAACATCTGTTGCTGGGTCTCGCCGTGGACGGCGCCTGGTTGCGGTGCGTCACCCAGGCGCTGCGCACCATCCGGGTTGTCCCGTGGGTGATCGATATGGGTATTTGTCACCGTTTCAATTACTTCCATGCCGTGCTGACAGCCGAAAAGCAAGGCGGGGCGCTGGTGTCGTTGGACCCGGAAACCTGGGGTATCGCGTTATGGGACCGGGAAGGGCGGCTGCGTTTTGCGCGCGCCCGCTGGCGTGAACAAGCAGTCAATAGTAATAATAAGGTATACGAAGCCCTTGCCCAGGAAGTGGAACGCGCCATCCGCGCCTATGTCCAAGGCAACGGCCGGCGCGAGGTGGCGCGCATCTATATCACCGGGGCGGCGGCTGACGTCGCCGACTTAAGCGCCGTTTTGGACAGGCGGCTGCGGGAGCGCACAATACGCTTGCCTGGGAATCAGGGGCATTCAGACGCAAATGCCGCATTGGGCGCGCAAACCGAAGCGGCTTCACCAGCCCTGGCCGCCGCCTGCCGATGAAACTCACCACGAGCTTTTCGCCTCCCGTCGGTAACTTGGCGCCGTGGCTTGCCGCGGTATTTTGGGCAATAACGCTGGTAATTGGCGTCATGTCCATATGGTCAGTGGTCGCCGCCCGCGGCATGCAGCAGGAAAAACCGGCGCTGCGGGAGCGCCTGGGCCAAATTGAAGACCGAAAACAGAAGGCGGTCAGCCAGGAAAAATTGCCTTCGGCGAAAGACCTCGCCGCATTGAAACAGCGTGTCGCCTTGGTCAATTCTTTGGCGGGCCATCGCGGTTGGTCCACGTCGGTCTTGCTGGCCAAGCTTGAGAAATTGTTGCCGAAGCAGGCCGCCCTTGCGAGTTTGCATCATAAAACCAAAGAGGGCGAGGTCGTGATTGTCGCGGAATCCCGGAACGTCGAGATATTAACGGCCTTTCTGCTCAAGCTGGAACAGGAGCCGCACTTCGCGGAAGTGTTATTGACCAAACAGGCGCGTCACAAAGCAATGGGGAGAAAGTCGGTGCAGTTCGAGGTCCGCATCAAGGAGCGCCTGTGAAACGCTTGCATGCAGTGGTTGAACATCTGCTTTATGCGGCACGTCATCCTTTGGTGAAAGCCGGGATCCTGGCGTGTGGGGTGTCGGGGGTGATATTTCTGGTTGTTGGAGTCGGTTACTGGTGGCCGGTGCAGCGTGATTACCGTAACCTGGTTGAATCAATCCAGACGCAACGCAAGGCGGTTGTCGATACCCTGCACGCCGCGAATGTGGCACAGAGCTACCGCCGTGCGTTGGAAGGCATTGCCGTGTTGGAAAAAAAGCTTGATTACGTCAGCGGACAGGCCGAATTGGTGCGAAACCTTGGCAGGTTGGCCAAGAAGCGCGGCGTCAAGATTCTTTCTGAATCGTATGAGGAGGGCAAGGCGCGGTCCGGTTACGTTCCGCTGTATCTGAACCTGACGCTCAAGGGTGGATACCGCGGACTGCGCAAATTCCTGCTCGATGTGCCGACGTTGCCTTCGTGGTCCGTGGTCCAGGAAGTACGGTTTGAGCGATCAAGAGGCGGGTCGCGCCTGATCAAAGGGTATATCCGGCTCATCACGTACCGCAAAACCAAGGCTCAAAAGCCCGCAGCGAGTTAGCATATGGTCCGGCGTCACGTGGTATTGATCACGCTATTATTCCTTATCCTTGCTTTGAATGCCTGGCAATGGTGGCCGCGGGGAAAGGAAATCCCTAGAATCGAAGGGCGGGACGCCACGGCCATTGGATACCGGGTCGAGGACTTCCAGATAAAAATACCGCTTCCCGGAGAGAAAATGGCCGGACACACGGGCCGCGATTTGTTCCGGCCCAAGGTGGCGATGAAACCGCCGGTTAAGCGGGCGCCCAAGCCTCCGAAGCCGCCGCCCAAGACGCCCGAGCAGCTTGCGGAAGAAGCGGCGAGAGCGGAGCTGGCCCGGATCAAGCTCGTCGGCGTGGTGTTTCGCGGCGACAGGGGACAGGCCTTTATGGCCATGGGTGACGAGGCCTATTTTGTGTATGTCGGCGATAAAGTCGGCAGCCGTTTTATTGTGGAGACGATCGCCGCCGACGCGGTGGAGGTGAGCGACCCGGATACCAACGTATCGGGGCGCATCGCGATTTCCGGGAAGTAAATTGATGAGATCAATAATTGTACTGTTTAAGTTACCCGCGATCTTGGCCTTGCTTGTCTTGATGACGGCCTGCGCCGTCAATCCGATCAAGCGCGCCGAGGAGTATGCCGCTCAGGAGGAGTGGATGAGGGCCGTGCTTGTGTATCGCAAGGCCTACGGCAAGGAACCCGGCAATATCGAATACAAATCGCGGCTCAAACAGACGGAGCTCAAGGCCGCCGACTATTATTACCAGCGCGGCGCCAAATTTCTGGAACAGGGCGACTTGGACGGAGCCATCGTTCAGTTCCAGCAAGGCCTGACGGCCATGCCGGATCACAGCAAGTTGTTACAGGTCATGAACGCCACGCTTGCCAGAAAGGAAGCGAACAGCC
>WGFP01000112.1 GCA_015492195.1 Acidiferrobacterales bacterium | reverse complement strand
ATCCAGGACAGCTTGCGCAAGAAAAACTGGAATACCATGGGAAAAATCATGGACGAGAAAGCCAAGCTTCGTGATTTGTATGCCGCTGACAAACGTGACCCCAAAAGGATCGGTGCCGTCTACGGCAGAATTTTTGATCTTAAACGCCGGATGATCGAAGCCGCGATTACGGCAAAAAACGAACAAGAGGCGATACTGACCAAGCAACAGCGCAAGCAGTTGAAGCAATGGCGAGGGAATGTTCGTAGATGCGGGACCGTGCGGTGACGGTGATCCCGGTAACGGGTCCCGTGAAATGATGGGGCACGAGTTCTTCTTGGAGTAAGGTTCTACATTTCATATCAGGAGAAATGGAAATGAATAAACCGGCTATTGCAATTTTATCGGGCACGCTCGTTTTGGGGGTCGCGATTGCCTCTGTCGCCGCGCCGACGGTCTATATTCCGCTTGGCACGGCCAACAGAATTCTCATCGTGGACGCCGCCGTGGACAAGGTGGTGGGAAAGATCACCGACGTACAAAATATTCATGGTTTGGCCGTAACCCCGGACGGCCGTGTTCTTGTGGCCGGGAGCAACTTTGAACTCCTACCCGGCCAGAAGGCCATCCCTCCCAAACCGGCGGGTATGTCGGAAGAGGTGCACAGGCGCCATCACAGCATGCCCGCCGACGGTAAAAAACGCGTGGTCGGAAAGAGTTATGTTTCTTTGATTAATACCAAGGATAACCGCGTGATTCGTCGTATTGACGTCAAAGGTGCGGTGCATCACAACGCCGTTACGCCGGACGGTCGTTATGCCATCTCCACCCACGGTACCGCCGGTGGAATCAGTCTGATCGACCTAAAGACGTATAAAATCTTTAAAACAATACAGACGGGGCCGTTGCCGAACTATGCCGTGGTCACCAAGGACGGCAGCCGGATATACGTAAGCAACGCGGGTAACAATACCATCAGCGAAATCGACACCCAAAACTGGATCGTCGCCCGTAATATTCTCGCCGGGAAAGCGCCGGAGCATATCGTGCTGTCACCGGATGAAACGGCGCTCTATGCCAATAATGTCGGGGCAGGCACCGTCTCAGTGATTTCGCTGAAGACGGGTAAGGTGATGAAGACCTATAGTGTCGGTAAAGAACCTCACGGGGTCGATATCTCTGATAACGGCAAGACTTTGTTTGCGGCCAGCAAGAAAGACAATAAGCTGGTGGCAATTAACCTTGCGGATGGTAAGGCACGCAGTTTGGCACTCAAACCGGCCCCCTACCATGTGACAACAATCCGGGGAACCGGAAAGATTTATGTTTCCAGCCGCAAGCAGCCCATCATCTGGGTTGTGGATCAAAAACGGCTGAAAGTGCTTGGCAGGATCAAGATCCAAGGCGAGGGACATCAAATGGCGGTGGCGGCGAAATAACCGCGTGGACCCGGCGGAGGTATAGGTATGCCCGTAATTGAAACACCTCGTGCGCACCGCTTCCCTTGGTACGTACGACTGTTCTTTTGGAACCAGAAGCGAAAATACGGAGCAGTGCTCGAGCCCGCGCGGCTGTGGGGCCGCACCCCCAAGGTATTTATCACCCTGGCGTTGTTGTATGGCGCCCTCGACCGCCGGTCTTCGCCCATTGAACCGCCTCTGCGGTCATTGATTACCGTGCGGGTGTCGCAAATCAACTGGTGCACCTTCTGCGTCGATCTGAATTCCGCCACGGTGCTCAAGCGCGGCGTCGACCAAGCCAAACTCGTGGAGCTCGCTGTTTTTGAGTCGAGCGCGCTCTTCAGCGAACGCGAAAAGGCGGCCCTGGCCTACGCCGAGGCCGTCACGTATTCGGACCGACAGCCGACGGCCGACCATTTTGAACGGCTTCATCGATACTTTGACGATGACGCCATTATTGAGTTGACCGGCCTGATCGCCTTTCAGAACCTTTCCAGCAAATTCAACGCCGCCCTGGGTGTGGAGCCTCAGGGATTCTGCGCCTCGGCGCCGCAACCGGGGAGGCCGGCCGACCCGGGTGCATAGGTTCCGCTTGCTTAAGCTGTGGGGGATTGCTCGGTCGGGTCGCCGGGCGCGATGAGAAAGCATGAAGAACGTCTCGTCAACCGGAAAGAAATCGGCATCGATGAGGCCCTACCTGGTTCCCGTCGGGGTGTTCGTGCTCCTTGTGGTGTTGCTTGCCGTCGGTCTCACGCTGGACCCGCGGTTGATTCCCTCGCCGTTGATCAACAAGCCGATGCCGGAATTCACCCTGCCCAACCTGCGCAACCCCGACGCCACCGTGAGCCGGGCGGATCTCCTGGGCAAGGTTTTGCTGTTTAACGTTTGGGCCAGCTGGTGTCAGGCCTGCCGGCAGGAGCATCCGCTGCTGATGGAGCTTGCACGCAGCGGGGTGGTGCCCATCTATGGTCTCAACTATAAAGACAAACGGCCGGACGCCTTGCGCTGGTTGGACCAACTCGGTGATCCTTATGTGGCGATCGCGGCCGACGCCGACGGACGGGTGGGCATCGAGTGGGGCGTGTACGGGGTTCCGGAGACCTTCGTGGTGGATCGCAAGGGCATCATTCGTTATAAGCAAATCGGAGCTCTGAACAAAAAGCTGATACAAGAAAAAATCCTCCCCCTGGTGCGGCAACTGCAAGCGGAAGGGTCGTGACGGCGGCACGCCGGCGGTGCGCTACGATGAGGCCGAAATACCCATTGCTGGGTTTGACCGCAAATGGGGCAGGGATACCCGGAGATTTCGAACGCCAACACAAACCGGGGCGGTTCGCCTTATCTCGAAGGTCAGGACGCCAATGTGAAGGTGGACCTAAAGGGGGGCGGTACGTATTTCTATTTTCGCGGGGGCTGTGAGGTAAAGTGTTCTGATCACGCCGTATTTTTGCTTGACCTGAACCTTGGATACAGGTTGTATCTTACTTTCAGGTTGTATTATATGGCAAAGATGTGAACAGTGTGGTGGTAATTTAGGTATGACGGAGTAAGCCTATGACGGAGATTGTAAATAAAAAACGCCGCCGGCTGTTGATCGCCACCTCTGCGCTAGGCGTGAGCGGAGCGGTTTTCGCGTCGGTGCCCTTTGTCGCCAGCATGACGCCGAGCGCCCGGGCCCGGGCCCTGGGCGGGCCGCTCGAAGTGGACTTTGGCAAACTCGAACCCGGACAGATGCTTACCGTCGAATGGCGCGGCAAGCCGGTGTGGATTATACGGCGTACGCCCGAGATGTTGGCGCGTTTGGAAAAAATCACGGACATCCTGGCGGATCCGGATTCCAATGTAGAAACCCAGCAACCGCCTTATGCCAAGAATCTATACCGGTCCATCAGGCCGGAAATCATGGTGGTGATAGGTATATGTACTCATCTCGGGTGCGTGCCCACGGAACATTTTCCTGTCGGCAAGGCGTCGGGATTAAGCGCCGACTGGCCCGGTGGTTATTTCTGTCACTGCCATGGATCGAAGTTCGATCTGGCCGGCCGGGTGTTTAAGAACGTGCCGGCGCCGACCAATCTGGTGGTGCCGGCATATTCCTTTGTGAGTGATACAAAGGTGTTGATCGGCGTCGATCCTAATGAGGCGAGCCAGACGGGGGCGGCCTGAAACAAAACCGGTCGTGGGTGATCGAGTAACGTCAATGGGTGCACGGGGAATGACCGCAAAAGACAATGAGGTCATCTGCGGGTTTTGCGGCGCGCGGATAGAAGGCGCGGCGTTCGCCCACGACGGGCAGGAGTATTGCTGCGAGGGTTGTTTCCTCAAGGAGAAAAAGTTCCGCGCCGTCCAGGAAGAACGGGATAACGCCTATTTGTCTCTGGCCGAGGCTTTGGCCACGGCGCTGGACGTTCGGGAGCATGAGACGGGCCTGCACTCCAAGCGGGTGGCGTGCCACACGCTGGTATTGGCACGGCGGTTTACCAAAGATCCGGAACGGCTGCGCCAGGTGTATTGGGGTTCACTGTTGCATGACATCGGCAAGATCGGCATTCCGGACGCCATTCTGCTTAAGCGGGGAAGCCTGACCGATGAAGAATGGGTCGTGATGCGCACCCATCCGGAGAAGGGTCACGCCATCCTGGCAGCGGTGCCGTTAATGCAGGAAGCGGCAGAGATCATTTTGTGCCATGAAGAGCGTTACGACGGTACCGGCTATCCCCGGGGTCTGGCCGGCGATGCCATCCCATGGGGCGCGCGCTTGTTCGCCGTCATCGACACCCTAGATGCAATGACTTCCGATCGGCCGTACCGCAAGGCGCTTGCCTTTGATGCGGCCAGCGATGAAATCCGGCGCATGGCCTGCAGCCAGTTCGACCCCGAAGCGGTGGCGGCCTTCATTGCCGAGGAGCAAACCTTGAGAGAGATGGTGGCGCTGAAGTGCGGCACGGCGTCACTCAAGGGGTTGGGGCCGGCCGGTTGATAGATCGGCCGTAAGTATGCAACACGGCCGGTCGCTGTTACCAATACTTGTACATCGATGAAGTAAAGGAGGTGAGAACCATGGCGGTCGATCCCGTATGCAACATGAGCGTGGAATCGGAAAGTGCGGCGGCGCAATCGGAGTACAAAGGTACCATTTACTATTTTTGCTCCGAGGGATGCCTCAAGGAGTTTGAGGATCATCCCGACAAATATATTGCCGCGGACGGTGGTGACGAAGCCGGTAGCGGCCATAAGCACTGAGGCGCGCAATGGGTTCGGTTTTTTTATTGGCGGCGCGTCGGCCGTCCGTCGGAGACGGGAAGAGAATAAAATGGACCCGGCCGTTATCGCTGGCCGTGTTTTTGCTTGTCCCCGTGATCCTGGCAGGTTGTGACTGGCCGGAACCGGAGCAGGTGCGCCGAAATCTTCACTTGCCTGAGCCGGGTTTCGTGGCCGACGCCGGGCGGGGGAAGGACCTGTTTCAGGCAAACTGCGCCGGCTGCCACGGGCTGAGCGCCCGTGGGACGCGCCAGGGACCGCCGCTGGTCCACAAGATCTACCGGCCCAAACATCACTCAGACACGGCGTTTCACATGGCCGTCAAGAGCGGGGTGCGGCAGCATCACTGGAATTTCGGCCACATGCCGCCGGTAGAGGGGCTGGCGCCGGAAGAGGTCGGTCACATCATCGCCTATGTGCGCCGGGAGCAGCGCCGGGCGGGGATTCAATAAATCTCCGGAAATGTCGGGCATGATGGTAGGATTGCCAAGCGGTTACGGAGGTGAAACATATCCAGTCTGCAAAATTCGAAGGGTGAACTGATCCAGATTGCCGGCGCCGGACCGGCGGGACTGGCGGCGGCCATTACGCTTGCCCGGGCGGGCTGGCCGGTACTTGTACATGAGGCCCACCGGGAGGTGGGTTACCGCTTCCAGCGCGACTTGCAGGGCCTGGAGAACTGGACTACCGAGCGCGACGTGCTTGATACACTGCAAGATCTCGCGATCACCACCGACTTTGAAAAGATTCCCTGTCGTCAGGGAACGGTCTTCGATGCCTGGGGCCAGGCGTACGCGGTCCGCAGCCGGGAACCCGTTTTTTATATGGTGGAAAGGGGGCCCGGCCCCGCGTCCCTGGATTCGGCATTGTTGACCCAGGCGCGTGCGCTTGGTGTGGAGGTGCGCTTCAACAGTCGCCTCGAGCGGCTTGCAGGTCCCGGTATTTTTGCCATTGGCCCCAAGGCCGCGGATGCCATCGCCGTCGGTTACCATTTCGACACCACCATGCCCGACGGTTTCTGGACCATCTGCGATAACAATCTGGCCCCGCAAGGTTATGCTTACCTGCTGACCATGCACGGACGCGGGACGGTGAAAAGTTGCATGTTCTCCGGCTTCAAGCAAGAGAAGCTCTACGTCACGCGCACGATCGAGGCCTTCCGCCGGCTGGTGGGTCTTGAGATGATCAATCCCCGACCCCACGGCGGCGTCGGCAACTTTCGCATCCCTACCGTGGCGCAGTCCGGCGCTCATCCGGTTGCGGGGGAGCAGGCGGGTTTTCAGGACACCCTCTGGGGGTTCGGCATACGCATCGCCATCATCTCAGGCGTGTTGGCCGCCCGCAGCCTGTTGGACGGAGGCGATTACAATGCCCGCTGGCGTCGGCAGTTCGGTTCCATGTTGGATACGTCGGTGGTCAACCGCGCCTTCTATAACTTGCTGGGTAATCGGGGTTATCGCTGGTGTCTTCGTTACCAGGAGCGACGTTCGGACCCGCGTGCGTTTCTCCGACGGTGCTACCATTCGTCGCGGATCAAACGATTCTTTGTTCCTTTGGCGCGCAGGCGTTACCAAAGCCGTCGCAAGGACAGCAGCTGTGATCACGTTGACTGCACCTGTGTTTGGTGCCGTTGCGGTACCGGTGAGCCGGGTTGACCTGTCACCGGGTAACAGCTGCTAAATTGGAAAAGAATCATGTGCCATCTTCTATTATTGATGCCGATATTGGGGTTGCCCATTTTTTTGCTTTGGCCCCTATCAGTGGCGGCGCCCAGCTATATTGCCGTCCTCTTGCTGTCCGGCTGGCTGTATTACTACGTGGTGCTGGCGATGCGCCGGCCGGTGGAGACCGGTTCCGAAGAAATACTCCATAGCATCGGCAAGGTGGTTGGATTAGACAAGCGATTCGCCCGCGTGCGCGTGCACAGCGAGGTCTGGAACGCCGAGTCTCCTGACAAGTTACGCAAGGGCGATCTCGTTACGATTGAGAAACTGGACGGTTTGATGCTTACGGTACGTCGTTACCCCGGCGGGCAGGGTATGCAACCCACCCCTTCGCGATCCGATGCATCCTCGGTGTAAAACACCGTTTTCAAGCGGTTCATGATGATCCGATTCTTGGATCTCTATAAAACCGTCACTCCATCAAAAACCCTTGACCTGTAACCAGGTTGCAAGTTGTAAAGTTAGTTTATAGGTTAATCGAGAGATGGATGAGTGAGCCATTTCCGGTTCGAGGATAACCCGGAACGTTATCTAAAGTACGGAAGGAGGTGAACCATGAAACAAGGCGTCTCGCTTGTGGCGGTGGGTCATGCCACCAGCCTGTTGTTCGTTATCACCTTTACACTATGCGTGGTCTGGGATTTGTTGTTTCCGGAGTACGCCATGTTCGAGTCTTGGCGCAAACTACTTCCCGGATTTGAGTGGATCAGCTGGAAAAGCTTTTTGCTGGGGTTTGCTGAGAGCTACGGTTACGGTTGGTATATCGCGCTGATCTGGGTGCCTATTTACAATATTATCACCGTGCGCCGGGCACGATGACTCCAGGGTGCCGACGTAGTGGATAACGCCGTTGCCCTGGTCCAAGCCTATTTACATGTTAACGGTTATTTCACGGTCACCGAGTATCCCGTGATCGAGGCCATGAAGCGCGGCGGCTACCAGACGACCACGGATCTCGACATCCTTGCCTTCCGTTTTCCCGGCGCCGGCCGGCTGGTGCCGGCAAAGGGGAAGAGGAACTCGGGTCAGAAAATAGTGTTTGAGCCCGATCCGGAATTGGGATGCCCCGTCGAACACGCCGATATGCTGATCGGTGAAGTGAAAGAGGGCCGCGCCGAGCTGAACCGGGGCGCCAGGAATCCCGAGGTGTTGCGCGCAGCATTGACGCGCTTTGGCTGTTGCCCGGCCTCCCATGTTTCGCAGGCGGTGGAAGAATTGTTGCGGAGAGGATATGCCGTCACCCCCGCCGGTCACCGCGTGCGCATGGTGGCGTTCGGTTCCGTGACGGATTCCGCAAGCGAGCGGGGCTATGAAATCATTTCCCTGGGTCACGTGTTGAGGTATCTCCAGGAATATCTGAGAAAACATTGGGATGTATTACGCCACGCCCAGTTCAGGCATCCCGCCTTCGGGTTTCTCGTTACCTTGGAGAAGGCCTTGCGCGGCGTAAAGTAATGACAACCGGCAGGCAGGTTGCGTTTTATGACTGGTCTGTGGCGGATAAAGTCGGGGAGAATACCGACTCCGCAGTATAAATTTCGTAGGAGAAAAGAATGCCCGTAATGATGGGTTACAAGAAGGTTGTCAGTGCATTGGGGTTGCTTATCCTGATGTACGGACTGTTGAATGTTCCCGCCCTGGCAAAAAAGAAGTGGAAGTACATGGCGGAAACATCCATTTCTTGGCGCGCTTACGGGAAGGCGGCATTTGCCGAGGCACGCACGAAGAACCGCCCTCTGTTCGTGTTTATCTTCGCTGATTGGTGTGGGTGGTGTAAGAAGTATGAAGTCGAGGCGCTCGAGACGCCCCCAATCCGTAAGCGTTTAGAGAAAGACTACATTCCGGTGGCGGTTGATCAAGTGAAACAGCCGGATCTTGCCCGCCGACTCGGTGCCAGACTGGTGCCCGCCACCTTGCTTTTAACCCCCGACGGCAAAAAATTATCGCGTTTTTACGGCGTTACCGGGTCGGATGACCTTGCCGATACCCTCGACCGGATTCTGGCGCTGTGGCGCCAGGGGGAGTTGCCGTATGAGGAGTTCGGTGATTTAAGCACTTGTTGCCCCCTTGATAGCGCCCCCTGAAGATCGCAAATAACGGTCGGAGATGACACTATTGAATAATTTGCTAGGGAAATATCGTGAAACTTGACCTGTCAGTTACTAACAGGATTTAAATTGATCAGGTTTGAGGGGCTGACGAGGAAAGCGGCATCCTCCACGCTAGTAGACGCCGGCTGGTTCATAGACATAAACGGAGAACGATAAGACCATGAATTCGAGAGACGCCATAAAAATCACTGATCCCGTCTGCGGCATGGAGGTTTCCGCCGATACCAAATTACGCCACGACCATGCCGGAAAAACCTACCGCTTCTGCAGCGAACATTGTCTGACCAAATTCAAGGCCGCGCCCCAGGATTACCTGGGAGGCGGCAAGGACAAAGCGACCTCGTCGCAACAGCCGCAGGATGTCGAATACTACTGCCCGATGTGTCCCAAGGTGAGCAACGTCGGTCCCGGGACCTGTCCCAGTTGCGGCATGGCCCTGGAGCCCAAGGGCGCCCCCGTCGCCGTTACTAAAACCGAATATATCTGTCCCATGCACCCGGACGTGGTGCAGGACCACCCGGGCAACTGTCCCAAGTGCGGGATGGCGCTGGAGCCGCGCACCGTAGAGCTGGAAGAAGACACCAGCGAACTGGATTACATGACTCGTCGCTTCTGGGTGAGCGCAATTCTCGCCTTCCCGGTGTTTCTCAGCGCCATGGCGGCCGAGTTCTGGCCGGAGGCGATGGCCGAAATCATCAACCCGAAGATTCGCCAATGGCTTGAATTGGTTCTATCTGCGCCGGTGGTGTGGTGGGGCGGCTGGTTCTTCTACGGGCGCGCTATACGGTCCGTTATTACGCGTAATCTCAACATGTTTACCC
>WGFP01000111.1 GCA_015492195.1 Acidiferrobacterales bacterium | reverse complement strand
GCCGGATAGTCTCCAGTAAGGCATAACGCTTATGGTGAGGGGTGGCGCGCGAGGAGCGAGGAGCACAACCTCATCCCCTTACATCTCGTTCCTCATGCTTCACTCGGGTGTTGCTGGAATAACAGGCGTGCCGCTTTTCACATCCATATTCTGCGCCCGGTGGCGCAGGGCGTGATCCATAAGCACGATGGCCAGCATCGCCTCGGCGATCGGCGTCGCACGAATGCCGACGCAGGGATCGTGCCGGCCGGTGGTGGATACCTCCACGGCTTCGCCCTTTATGTTCACCGTACGTCCCGGCAGGCGAATACTGGAAGTCGGTTTCAGCGCGATACTAACTAGAACATCCTGGCCGGTGGAAATGCCGCCGAGCGTACCGCCGGCATGGTTACTTAAGAATCCTTGCGGCGTGATCTCATCGCGGTGCTCCGTGCCCTTCTGCTCGACGCTCTTGAAACCTGCGCCGATCTCCACGCCCTTGACCGCATTGATGCCCATCATGGCATGGGCGATGTCGGCATCCAGCCGATCGAAGACCGGTTCACCCAAACCAACGGGAACCCGGCTGGCCACCACGTTGATGCGCGCGCCGATGGAGTTGCCCTCCTTGCGCAAGGCGTCCATGTAGGCCTCGAGCTCGGCAACCTTGGCGGCATCAGGACAGAAGAAGGGATTCTTTTCAACCTGGTCCCAATCAAGCTTGTCTATCTTTATCGGACCCAGTTGGGAAAGGTAACCGCGGATGACGGTGCCATAATGTTCGCGCAGGTATTTCTTGGCAATCGCTCCGGCGGCGACACGCAGCGCGGTTTCACGTGCAGACGCCCGTCCGCCACCGCGGTAATCGCGCAGACCGTATTTTTGCTGATAGGTGTAGTCCGCATGGCCCGGGCGGAAACGATCCATGATCTTGGAATAATCGTGCGGCCGCTGATCGGTATTGGCGATCATTAGCCCAATGGGCGTGCCGGTGGTCTTGCCTTCGAACACACCTGAAAGAATCTTGACTGCATCCGCTTCACGCCGCTGCGTGGTATGACGCGATTTGCCCGGTTTGCGCCGGTCGAGGTCCGGCTGAATGTCCGCCTCCGACAACGCCATCCCGGGCGGGCAACCGTCCACGATACAGGCATATGCTTCACCGTGGCTCTCACCGCAGGTTGTTACTGCAAAAAGCTTGCCTATGGTGTTTCCGGACATGGCGGCATGTTACCGGTAAAAACGGCGATCGACAAATTCACGGGCATTAAAGCCCCGTCTTATGAACGCCGTCCAATGTTTTCACAAGATGGCTGATTGGCATCGGCATTGCGACGTGTCCCGCCTATTAATCTGAAGAATCTGAATCGCGCTGCACCTTGGTCTTGGATTTCGCAAACATCCAGGCTATCCCTCCCCCAAACATGAAGGATTCATCCTTTTTCACAAGCGGGCTGTTCTCAAACACGGCCCCGGAAAGGGTATCGTACCTTGCAAACATCCCGATCCAGAATCTGGGGAAACGCTTGCTCAAACTAAGCGTGATTCGACTGCCGCTGTAACCGCCTCGTGCGTTAAAGGCGGGTCGGGTCGGCGTTGCAAATTCCGGCGCCACTTCGTAGAAGTAATCGTGATATTTCTCGGTCGCGTACAACGGTCCTATTGCAAAACCGAGATTCCACCCCCCGCCCGGCCCGACATCCAGCGCCTCGAAATTCAGATGGGGGGAAAAGACCCAGCCGATCTGCCTGAAATAAGACAGATCCGTGGCGAACACGACACGCAGCGGAAGCCGCAACGACCAGATGCGGTCACGCGCTTCGTTGCGCTTCAAACGTATTTTCAGGGAAGGCCCGGCCTCGACGGTCGGGTCAATATCCGGCATGCCGGTGCGCGCCTTGTTGTCGTCGCTCTTTGCCGGCGGCCCGGCGGCAAGACTGACATCCAGTTTGACGCCCTCTGATTTAAAGATTTTCCCGTGGATTCCTTCCCGATCGATCCCGATGATATCTCCCCGGTATATAACATAGGGCAACGGCAACACATAGTTCTGACGTTCATCCGAGCCGCGGTAATCCGGTATGCTGAGGCCGGCGACGCCGAATCCGGCCTCCCATAACGGCAATTCCTTCGTTTGTCCCGTCGCCGGCAGGCCGATGAAACCAATCAGTAAAACGGACAAAAATAAACGCCGCATGTCTTTTCCTTTGGTTTTTTTAGTATTCTGGGCATTATGTTAAGCGTTCGCCGCTTATAATGCTAACCATGTTATTCCATAAGCGCCCATTAAACGGGAAAAACATGCCGCCCGGAATATTCCTAAAATTTATATTCGCTTATGCCGTCTCCGCCTTGCTGTTACACCCGGGAACGGCGAATGCGGACGGCCGCGACAGCGGCCATCGCCCCCCTCAGTCCGCGGCGTCACTTGCCCAAGCAATAGAAGATAAACAGGCCGTCGGTGCCGTACACAAACCCTTTGGCAAATATCACAAGGGTCTGTTGTGGAAAATCGAGATAGAGGGAGTGCAACCCAGTTATCTCTTCGGCACGATTCACAGTGATGATCCGCGCGTCACTCAACTTCCTAAAGCCGTCAAGGAGGCCTTTGACCGGTCCGGCAGTTTCACGATGGAGCTGATCGCGGACGGCGCCGGCATCGTGACCATGGCCGAGGCCATGTTTTTCAATGACGGGCGCACGCTTGAAAGCGTGCTCGGAAAAGCACTTTATGCGCAAACGCGTGCAGCGCTGTTGGAACAAGGTCTGCCGACGCGCGGAATTGAAAGGAAAAAACCATGGGCGATTATCATGGCGCTCTCGACACCGCGACCGAGATCCGGGCTGTTTCTCGACCTAGCGCTTCAGGTCAAGGCAACGTTTCAGGCAAAACCCACCTACGGCCTGGAAAGCATGCAGGAACAGATTGCCGTGTTTGACGGCATGCCCATACCGGATCAGATCAAACTGCTCAAGGAAATGCTGCGCGTCCATCGCCAGGCCAAGAAACAACTGGAAGAACTGATCCAGGCGTACCTTGCGCGCGATCTGGTTCGCCTGATGGAGATTGTCCACAAATTCAAGCCTGACGATGATCGGGTCTACCGTACAATGATGGACCGTTTACTGACCAAGCGTAACAAAATAATGGCGGAGCGGATGAAAACGCGGCTGCAGGAAGGCAATGCCTTCATTGCGATAGGGGTTGGACACCTGCCCGGAGAACAAGGCGTGCTTCACCTGCTGGAACTTTCCGGGTATCGGGTTACTGCGGTATATTAGCCATACGAG
>WGFP01000110.1 GCA_015492195.1 Acidiferrobacterales bacterium | reverse complement strand
GGAATATCGCCCGCCAGCAACGCGATTTCGTTCCCCGCGACGCGGGCGCCAGGGCGAAACTGAACGACCGGCTGCTGATCGATTTCGTCGGACGCATCGATGGCCAGACGTTCGAGGGCGGCACGGCCAGCGATGCGCCGCTGGAACTGGGCAGCAACACGTTTCTTCCCGGTTTTGAAGATCAGCTCGTTGGAACGGCCGCGGGCGAAGAGGTCACCGTGAAGGTGACCTTTCCGGATGACTATGCGGCGGCGAATCTGTCCGGAAAAGAGGCGGTATTCGCGGTCACCGTCAAGGAGGTGTCGGAACCGCGCGAGGTCAGGATCGACGATGATTTCGCCAAGGGCCTGGGGCTGGAATCCCTGGAGAAGTTCCGCGAGGCGGTGCGCGAGCAGATCGCTTCGGAACATGCGCAGGTCTCCGCGTCCAAGCTGAAGCGCAAAGTGCTTGACGCCCTGGACGAAGGCCACGATTTCGAATTGCCCGAAAAGCTGGTCGATGCCGAGTTCGAACAGATCTGGGATCAGGTCAGCAAGGAAATGGAGCAGGCCGGCCGCACGTTCAAGGACGAGGGGACCAGCGAGGAGGAGGCGCGAAAGGAATATCGCGAGATCGCCGCGCGGCGCGTGCAGCTTGGCCTGGTGCTGGGCGAAGTCGGACGCGTGCACGAGATCAGCGTCAGCAACGAAGAGCTCGACCAGGCGCTGGCGCAGCGGGTGCGCCAGTTTCCGGGCCAGGAGCAGGAAGTCTTCGACTATTACAAAAAGAACGAGTCCGCGCTTGGCGAACTGCACGGCCCGATCTTTGAACAAAAGGCGATCGACATCATCGTTGGTGAAGCGACGGTAACGGACAAAAAGGTCTCCAGGGAAGAGCTGTTGCGCGAACCTGATGACGATGAACTGGCCGCGCCGGCGAAAAAGAAGGCCGGGCCTGCAAAGAAAAAGGCGAAGCCGGCGGCCAAGAAAAAGCCCGCGGCGAAAAAGACCGCGGCCAAGAAAGCCAAACCGAAAAAGGCCTAAATGCGCGGCTGATGCCCGAGTTCATGCGCTAGGCACGCACCGGGAATATCAGACAGGTCGTCGTTCCGAAGGCCAGCAATTTGTCGTCGGCGTCCAGCAGGCGCCCCTCGGCGATGCCTGAGCGCCTGCCCACGTGAATGGTGGTGCCCACGGCGCGCACTTCGCCCGTATCGGCGCTGATGGGGCGGATCAGGTTGACCTTGAGTTCCATGGTGGTGTAGCCGATGCCCGCATCCAGCATCGAGTGAACAGCGCAGCCCATGCAGGAGTCGAGCAGGGTCGTGGCAAAGCCGCCGTGCACGGTTCCAAGCGGGTTGTAGTGCCGTTCACCGGGCTGCCCGACAAATTCGGCGCCCCCCCGCGAGACGCCGCGCAGGGCAAACCCCAGGGTCAGCGCCATGGCCGGTGGCGGAATACGGCCGTCGATCATGGCCTGAAGTACTTGCTGCCCGCTCAGTGACAGCATCGCGTCCTGTGACAACTGGTCGGGATGGTCCGGGGCGCTGTTTGGCATCGGGTTTCCAGATTGAGGGGCTGCCGGCACATGCGGGCCCCGGCGGACGGCCGCGCGAGCGTGCGATATGAGCCCATCGGGCCACATGGCGCAAGCCCTGTTTCGAGTGCGGGTCGGAAGGGGTGGGGGCGAAGGGCTGCCCGCAGGGGACGGATTTTCGCACATCCGGGTCTTTTGTTTGCCGGGGCGATCGCCTAACTGTACGCTTGATCATCTGGCGTCGATTCGCTCGTCAGCCTCAATCAAGCAAGCCGGCGCGAAACAGCCCGCCGGCGTGAAACAACCGGGATCGCGCCATGAACGATTTTCCTGCAACGAAAATGAATACGCTCGTGCCGATGGTCGTGGAGCAGACCAATCGCGGCGAGCGCGCCTATGACATCTATTCTCGGCTGCTGAAAGAGCGGATCGTGTTCGTGACCGGGCCGGTCGAGGACAACATGGCATCCCTGATAACGGCCCAGTTGCTGTTTCTGGAGGCGGAAAACCCGAAAAAGGAGATCTCGCTCTATATCAATTCGCCCGGCGGCGTCGTCACCTCGGGGCTTGCGGTATACGATACCATGCAGTTCATCCGGCCGCCGGTTTCCACCTTGTGCATTGGCCAGGCCGCCTCCATGGGATCATTGCTGCTGGCCGCCGGTGAGCCGGGATTGCGCTATGCGCTTCCCAACGCGCGGATCATGGTCCATCAGCCGTCTGGCGGGTTTCAGGGCCAGGCGAGCGATATCGAGCTGCAGGCCAAGGAAATCATCGGTCTGAAAAAGCGCCTCAACAAGATTTATGTGCATCATACGGGCCAGAGCCTGAAGAAGATCGAAGACGCGCTTGAACGCGACAATTTCATGACCGCCGACGGCGCCCGCGATTTCGGCCTCGTCGACGAGGTGATCGACAAACGTCCCGATCTCGATGAAAGTGAAGAAAGTTGACCGGCGCGTGATTGCGGGGCGGCGCGGCATTGATTTGCCGGACCGCGGTCCCCAGTTGTGATGCGGCTTGCTTGTACATGCCCTCCAACGGGGCGGGCATTCTGAAAGGTGACGGCCCCCGCGTTAATGAATTCTTGATTCCTCGCTCGATACCATGTTGACATACTGGTCCTGCTCTGCAGGGTTCTGGCAACGGCGATGAAAGGTCGCGCACGGCATTTGAGGAGCGGGTTGTCGCGGCAGCCGCGCTGACCCTCGCGCCGTCTAGGGAAATGAAATTGCGAAGCCGGACGGACAGCACGGTGTCGTGGTTCAGGGAGACTCCATGAGTAAGGTAGGAAGCGGTGATTCGAAAAATACGCTCTTTTGCTCCTTTTGCGGCAAGAGCCAGCACGAAGTCCGCAAGCTCATCGCCGGCCCGACCGTGTTCATCTGCGATGAATGCGTTGAACTGTGCATGGACATCATTCGCGAGGAGAACAAGAGTTCCCTCGTCAAATCGCGCGATGGCGTGCCCACGCCCGGCGAGATCTGCGAAGTGCTTGACGATTATGTGATCGGCCAGCCGCTGGCCAAGCGGGTGTTGTCGGTTGCGGTTCACAATCACTACAAGCGCCTCAACCATGCCGGCAAAAACAACGATGTCGAACTGGCCAAATCGAATATTCTGCTGATCGGCCCGACCGGCTGCGGCAAGACCCTGCTGGCGCAGACGCTGGCGCGCATTCTGGATGTTCCCTTCACCATGGCGGACGCCACCACGCTGACCGAGGCGGGGTATGTGGGTGAGGATGTCGAGAATATCATTCTCAAGCTGTTGCAGGCCGCCGACTACAATGTCGAGCGGGCGCAGCGCGGCATTGTCTATATTGACGAAGTCGACAAGATCAGCCGCAAGTCGGACAATCCCTCCATCACCCGCGATGTGTCGGGCGAAGGTGTCCAGCAGGCGCTCCTGAAGATCATGGAAGGCACGATCGCCAGTGTTCCGCCGCAAGGCGGGCGCAAGCATCCCCAGCAGGAATTCCTGCAGGTTGACACGACCAACATTCTGTTCATCTGCGGTGGCGCGTTTGCCGGTCTTGAAAAAATCATCGGCAAACGGGGCAATACCACCTCGATCGGCTTCGGGGCGACGGTGGAGGCGGAAGATGAGCGGCGCACCGGCGAAATCCTCAAGGGCGTGGAGCCGG
>WGFP01000109.1 GCA_015492195.1 Acidiferrobacterales bacterium | reverse complement strand
TACGCCCGACGGCCGCCGCGCGCACGCCGGAGGAACTCAAGGGCCACCTCAAGCCGGACCAATTAAAGCTCTATGACCTGATCTGGAAACGGACGGTTGCCTGTCAGATGGTGCAGGCGGTGCTCGACACCGTGGCCGTGGATTTTGTCCCCTCAGGAAGCGTGGCGGAGCCTAAACATATCTTCCGCGCCAACGGGTCGCATGTCGTCAAACCGGGATTCATGACGGTGTATCAGGAGGGCGTCGACGACAAGCCGCCGGAGCAGGACGAGGCGTTCTTGCCGCTGATGGAAAAGGGTGAGACCGTGGAACTGGTCGCGATTCGCAAGGAGCAACACTTCACCGAACCGCCGCCGCGCTACTCCGAGGCCAGTTTGGTTAAGGCGCTTGAGGCCTATGGTATCGGGCGGCCGTCCACGTACGCCGGCATCATTTCCACCCTGGAAAACCGCGAGTACGTGGTTTTGGACAAGCGCCGGTTTATCCCCACCGACGTCGGGCGCGTGGTGAACAAATTTCTCTCCGAGCATTTTCACCATTACGTGGATTATGATTTTACCGCGCGCATGGAAGACGATCTCGATGCAATCTCCCGCGGGGAAAAAGAATGGAAACCGGTACTCAATGGTTTTTGGATTGAATTCAAAAAGCAGGTAGTGGAGAAAGAAAACGTGGAACGTCCTGGGGTTGAGATGCTGGAGGAGAATTGTCCGAAATGCGGCAAGAAACTTGCCAAGCGCCTCGGGCGCAACGGCTATTTCATCGGTTGCACCGGCTATCCTGAATGCAACTACACGCGCAACGTGGATGAGGAGGCCGGGGCCTCGAACGAACCGCAGATCGTAGAGGGCCGCACCTGTCCGAAATGCAACTCGGCGCTGGTGATCAAGCGCGGACGCTACGGAAAGTTCATCGGGTGCAGTAACTATCCCAACTGTAAGCACATGGAGCCGTTGGAGAAGCCCGAGGACATGGGCGTGGAATGTCCGGAGTGCAAACAGGGTTCGATGCTGAAGCGGAAATCCCGTTACGGAAAAATATTTTATTCCTGCTCCCGTTATCCGGACTGCAAGTACGCGGTGTGGAACCCGCCGGTTGCCGAGGCCTGTCCCCAATGCGGGCACCCGATGCTGACCATCAAAACCACCAAGCGTCGCGGCACCGAAAAGGTGTGCCCCCAAAAGGAATGCAGTTACGCCGAACCGTACGAGATGGAGAATTAATTCGGCGAAGGCCCATGCGGTATCGGTCCACGTTTCGACTTGTCGCTCTTTTTATACCCGTCTTATTGACTGCGTGCGCCTCTCTACCGCCTGAACGGGCGGGCGTGGGCCCCCGTGTTCCGTGGTCGGCGTTGCCCGGTTGGGAGGCGGAGCGGCCGGCCGAGGCGTGGCCGGCCCTGCTCCGCGGTTGTACCAGGCTCGCGGCATCCGATCCGGTATGGAAGAAAATCTGCGGCGATGCCGCACTCTTTCCCGATCCCGACGACGACACCGCCCGCGCGTTTATGGAAACCCGGTTCACGCCCCACGAAGTGCGGGGCGACAACGGCGACTCCGAGGGGCTCATTACCGGCTACTATGAGCCTTTGCTTTACGGCAATCTCACCAGAACCGATCGCTTTCGCTATCCGGTATACCGACGTCCGAAGGACCTGTTGATCGTGGATCTCGGTTCGCTGTACCCGGAACTTCAGGGAAAACGGGTGCGCGGTCGGCTGGTGGGCGAGCGTGTCCTGCCGTACTTCAGTCGCGCGGAGATCAATGACGGCGCCAAGCCCCTGGAAGGCATGGAGATCGCCTGGGTGGACGATCCGGTGGCGCTTTTTTTTCTCCAGATCCAGGGCTCCGGACGCATCCGGCTTCCCGACGGGAAAACCCTTTTCGTCGGCTATGCCGATCAAAACGGTCACCCTTACGTGGCGATCGGAAGAAGGCTGGTGGAGATGGGCGCGCTCAAACTTGAAGACGTCAGCCTGCAAACCATCCGTGCGTGGCTGGCGGCGAACCCGGACAAGGCGAACGCGGTCTTGAACAGCAATCCGAGCTATGTCTTTTTTACCTTACGGGACCCGGAACGCGGCGCGCCGATGGGTTCGCTCCATGTGCCGCTCACGCCGGAGCGCTCGATCGCGGTGGACCCGGCTTATATCAAGCTGGGCACGCCCGTGTGGCTTGATACCACGCTGCCGGGCGCAGGCGAGCCGCAAACATATCGCCGCCTGGTGTTCGCCCAGGACACGGGCGGCGCCATCAAGGGGCCGGTGCGCGCGGACCTGTTCTGGGGCCACGGCGCGCGCGCCGAGCGATTGGCGGGACAGATGAAACAGCCGGGGAGGCTGTACGTACTGCTTCCCGCGCCGCGCCTTAATTCCTTAACGCCCGATTAGCGGAGGTCGGGTACACCGCGTCCGTGCAAACGGCGGCGCGGGTGACGGGGTAAAGCATGAGCGCGCCTTCCGCGATGATTGTATCGCCCACCAGCTGGCCCACCGCCGTGATGTTGTCCGGCCGAGGTGGGGTAAACATATTTTTCGGCGGCACCTGCAACCGCAGCGCATGGGCATAGGAGACGACATAGGGGTTTGCAAATGGCGGCACCCACGCCCATGTCACCCCATCCCGTCCCCTGCTTGTCCGTGCCCCGCGGGCGATCACCCCCACCACGTAGGCCCAGGCATCGGGCACCGATTCCATGGGATGGGTGTAATAACGCGCGGCGTTTTTGGATATCGGGAGTTGGTTTGTTGCCGGATGCGAAATGGCGATGGTGCGCAGTTCACGGGCCCGGACGTAACCCGCGGCCACGACCCCGCGGGGATATTTTCCGGCCAAGGCCTTCCATGCCTGGGCGAACGTCATGCCGGGTTCGGGATGCCACGCGTTCTCGTTCGCGCGCCCTTTCGGGACATAGACGAAGGCGTTTGACTGAAAGTAGCGGTTGCTGACCAGACGGTAATAGCGGGGAGAGGATGGGTGCGTGGTGCGCAGCCACACCCGACCCCCGACGACCAGCGCATCGCCGAGGCTTTCCCAGCCGCCGACGGCGGCCGCCCCCAGCCCCATTTGCATTTTTTGGGCGTCGAAATAGACCGCCTCCAGGTGATCCGGCACGCGCGCCTGCCAGCGCGCCTGCATGTCGCCGATCACACAGGTGCTGACCGGTCGCAGGTAAGCCGGACCGAAAAGGACCGCAGTTGCCGTTGTGACGGCCAGCAGGATGCCGATTCCCTTTTTTATCTCCGTCCTCCCTGTCCAATGTATCAGGCGCCACCCCGACAGTTTATGGTCTCAACCGGCCCTTACAGGTTCGGGTATATTTAAGGCATCGCGCATCGACCGCAGTTCCTCGCCGACGAGGCGGCGGCGCCAGCCGCGGGCGAGCGGCCCGCTGTCGCCGTCGAGAATCAGTTCCTGAATGTCTTTGCGCCGGGCAATCATTCCCGGATGGATCTTCTGTTCGTGGGCAACCTGGCGTACCCGCGCCGCCATCCGTGCATACAACGCCTGTTGCCGCCGGTCCAGCGGTCTGGAGCCGTTCCACAGGCGTCGCGGCGGCGTGTTTTGGCCGGCGCGCACGGCCTCCAGGATTTGTGGTCCCCACTGGCGGGCGCCGCCGATGTTGATGCCTTTGATTTCGGCAAGTTGTTCCAGGTTTTTAGGCGCTGCGCGCGCTGCTTCAAGCAATGCCGTATCCGCCATGACCCAGCTGCGCGGCAGATTTTTCTTCTGCGCGGTGCGTTCGCGCCACGCCGCGAGTTCGCGCAGTATCATCTGCGCCGGCGGCGACAGCAGGTGTCCCTGCCGGATGCGCCGGTAGGCCTGTTCCGGCTCGTTGCGATAGAGCGCGGGGTCGGCAAGGGCGGCGCATTCTTCCTCGAGCCATTCCTTCCGGCCAAGCGCGGATAAACGCCCGGCAAGAAAAAGGTACACATCGCGCAGGTGACGCACGTCGTCTTCGGCGTAGCGGATCTGTGCCGGCGTCAGCGGGCGCATCTTCCAGTCGGTGCGCGTGTGTTGCTTCGCAAGCTTTACGCCCGTAATGGACTCCACCAACGCGGCATAGCCGATCTGGTCGTCGTAACCGGTGAGCGCCGCGGCGATCTGGGTGTCGAACACCGGCCGGGGCACAGCCCGACGAATATCGTGGAACACCTCGAGGTCCTGACGCGCCGAGTGGAACACCTTCAACACATTGGATGAGTAAATCAGGTCGAGCAGCGGATCAATATCGAGGTCGTGAACCAGCGGATCGACGCAGGCGACGACATCCGGCGTCGCCACCTGGATCAGGCACAAATGGGCATAGTACGTTCTGGAACGCAGGAACTCGGTGTCCAGGGCGATCCAGGGGGCGCCGCGCATCTGTCGGCAGAGGCGTTTAAGCGCGTCTTCGTTTTGGATGTATTCCGCGTCCATAGGGCGAGTTTATTCGTTTCATGTCGTTTCGCCTAACACACCGCCCACCCGCCAAAAGGCGACACTCATCCCCTGCCCCATGGGCGTGTTTGTTTGTGACGGGCATATCGCGTTTTTTGGTTTAAGCTTAAATCATGGGCAGGCGGCTAAAACATACTCCCATCGTCAAGGGCGTCGCGCCGAGGACGGTCAAGATGTTGGCCGCGTTGTTGTTGGCGGCAGCGGCGGTGGCGATTGGCTTCCTGCTTTGGGACGCGCCGGTATCTCGCGCCCGGGATTTTATCGAGACGCTTGTCCTGGAACCGAATGATGACGAAAAACTGCGGGATATCGCCAATGCTCCCGCTGAGCAATTGCCGACGGAACTGTTGAGCGGACTGGATACCAAAGTCGGGATAGACTACCTGCGCGCCGGCTACTTACAGGGGATGGAGTTGAAGTTTTCCTATAACGAGATACGGCAGGGGGAACCGCGTAAACGGATTGTGAATGTGATGGTAACCCAGGCCGAGGTTGTGGGAAAACAGGACCACGCGCGGCGCCGGGTACGGTTTCAGGTGGACATGGGAAAAGAGCAAGACGGCACATGGCGCATTATCCGCGTGTCGGTCGACGATTAACCGCAGCGCAGCAATGCTGCTACGTACCTATCTCAATATCTCCCTGCTGCGCGCCGATCCCCGGGATTTACCCCCTTCCTTTGGCCTGACGGCGCTGGCGGTGTCGGCGTATGTGCTGGCCGACGTGTGGACGTTGCTGGGTACCCTGTCGTTTTGGGTATCGGTGCAGGCGTCGGTGGTCGATACGCTTTTGTTGGTGGCGCTGACGCACACCGCTTTGGTGTTGCGCAATGCGACAAACCGGACCCGACAAACCCTGTCCGCCCTTGCCGGTTGCGGCGCGTTGTTGTCGTTGTTGGCCTGGGGCGCCGTCGGTATTTCCGAGTATTTGTTTTCCGTCGGTGACGCAAACGCGGCGGCGGAATTTTCATCCGTGTCGGTGGCGGTGCCGTTTCTTTTGTGGTACATCGTGGTCTTCGGACATATTCTGCGACATGCCTTATCCATCCCGTTTCCCGGCGGGGTCGTGGTGGGAATGTTGTTCTTTGTTCTGTCGGCGGGCATAAGCGGCGCCTTGATCACCGGTCCTGTTTTACTTGATAACTAAAATGCATCTGCACATTCTCGGTATCGGCGGTGTATTCATGGGAGGCGTGGCGCTGCTTGCGCGTGATCTTGGGCATACGGTCACGGGGTCGGACGCGAAGGTCTATCCGCCCATGAGTACGCAGCTTGCCGCCCAGGGCATCACCCTGCTGGAGGGTTACGATCCCGCGCACCTGGATCCCGTGCCGGACCTGGTCATCATCGGCAATGCCCTGTCGCGCGGCAACCCGTTGGTGGAAGCGGTTCTCAACCGGGACATCCCGTACACATCCGGCGCCCAATGGGTGGCGGACCATGTCTTGCCGGGGCGGCGGGTGGCGGCGGTCGCGGGCACGCACGGGAAGAGCACCACCGCCTGCATGCTTGCCTGGATTCTGGATTACGCGGGATTGGACCCCGGTTTCCTGATCGGCGGGGTGCCGGAGAATTTCGGCGTGTCGGCGCGCCTGGGAAATAACTCCCTGTTTGTCATCGAGGCCGATGAGTACGACACCGCGTTTTTCGACAAGCGTTCCAAGTTCGTGCATTACCGTCCGCGCATCGCGGTGCTGAATAATTTGGAATACGATCACGCCGATATTTTTCCCGATCTCGATGCCATCAAGCGCCAGTTTCATCATCTGGTGCGCACCGTGCCGGCCTCGGGACAACTGATTGTCAATGCTCGGGACAGGCATCTGTCCGAGGTGCTGGCGATGGGGCGCTGGACACCGGTGGAGTATTTCGGCGCGAAGTCGGGCTGGTCGGCGGCGACGGCCAAGGCGGACGGCAGTCGATTTCAAATTTTTTACAAGGGTGAGGAACAAGGAGCGGTGGAGTGGGGGCTGATCGGCAATCATAATATTTTAAATGCCCTTGCCGCCGTCGCCGCCGCACACCATGCCGGGGTTGCGGCAAAAACGGCGATCGCGGCGCTTGCGGAATTTCGCAACATCAAGCGGCGTCTGGAAGTGCGCGGCCGGGCGCGGGACGTGACCGTCTATGACGATTTTGCGCACCACCCGACGGAAATTTCCGCGACACTTCAGGCGTTGCGCGCGCGCGTCGGTGACGCGCGCATTATCGCCGTCCTCGAGCCGCGTTCGAATTCCATGCGTATGGGTGTATACCGCAACACCCTTTCCGCCTCTCTGAGCTTCGCCGACGGCGTGTTGTTGTTGCGGCCCGATGGACTTAACTGGAGCCTGGAAAGGGTTACGGCCGCGTTGGACGGTCGCGGGCGCATCTTTACCTCGGTCGATGGTATCCTAGGCGCGTTAGTGAATGAACTGCGCGCAAATGACCATGTCGTAATCATGAGTAACGGTGATTTTGACAATATCCACACAAGGCTCTTGGAGCGCCTACAAGAATAGCCCATGGTCCGTCAATTTCCGTTGCCGGCGATGATTGGTGTCACAGACGTGATTGGCATGGACTCGATTCGTATTTTTACCGGAGGGGACACAAAGTGAAAAAGCTGGTTTATGTGTTTGTGATCGGAATCGTGTTGACGACGGTTCCCGGCCGGGCCGCTTACGAAGAGGGCAGGCATTATTATGAGCTTCCGTTCAGCCAACCGGTGGAAACCGGCGGCAAAATAGAGGTGCGTGAATTTTTCTGGTACGGCTGCCCCCACTGCTATAGCCTCGAGCCGGTGCTCGCAAGCTGGTTGAAACGGCTCCCGGCCAATGCGCGGTTCGTGCGCACTCCCGGCGTCGCCCCGCGCTGGCTGGTCCATGCCCAGGCGTTTTATGCCATCGAGAGTCTGGGCGCCACGGAAAAATTACACCGCGCGTTTTTTGACGCGATCCATAAACAGAATCGCCCCCTGAATACGGAAGACGGCGTGGCTCGGTTTGTTGCCGAGCACGGCGTGGACCAGACAAAATTTCGCCAGGCGTTTAATTCATTCGGAGTTCGCATGAAGCTTAAAAAGGCCGTATGGCTTAACCAAAACTTCGGCATAAACTCGGTGCCGGCGCTGGTCGTCGACGGAAAATATCTGACCAGCCCAGCCATCGCCGGCGGCAACGAAGCCGTGATGAAAGTGGTGGATCATCTGATCGACAAGGCGGCGCGGGAACGCCGTAAAGAAAAGAAGAAAGGAAAAAGGGAAAAGTAAAGGCGTTTGGGCCATGATTCTATTTCGCTATTAAGCTTTGTTCTTTTCTCTGTATTTTCAAGAAACTGTCTGAGTGGTGGTGCGGGGACGTACCGTCTAGGGAACCGAGGACGCGATGCACACAGCGGAATTGTTCGTAAAGTGCCTGGAGAATGAAGGCGTGGAAGTCATCTTCGGGATTCCCGGCGAGGAAAACCTCGCCGTCATGGACGCGCTGCTGGATTCCTCAATACGCTTCGTCACCACCCGCCATGAACAGGGGGCGGCCTTCATGGCCGATGTCTACGGGCGTCTCACCGGAAAGGCGGGGGTGTGCCTGTCGACGCTCGGACCGGGCGCGACCAACCTGGTTACCGGCGTGGCCGACGCCAATATGGATCACGCCCCCCTCGTCGCCATCGCCGGCCAGGCGGCCACTACGCGGTTGCACAAGGAGTCGCATCAGGTACTGGACTTGGTGAACCTGTTTCAACCGCTCACCAAGTACGCGGCGCAGATTCTGGAGCCGGAGGTCGCGCCGGAGATCGTGCGCAAGGCGTTCAAGATTGCACAACTGGAAAAGCCGGGGGCGTGCTTTATCGATTTTCCGGAAAACATCGCCGGCATGACGGCGGATGCCGCGCCGCTCAAGGTGCAGTACGCCTCGGCCCCGCATCCCACGCCGGAGAAACTCAAGCTGGCGGCGGATGTGATTTCGCGGGCGCGTTTTCCAATCATCATGGCCGGTAACGGCGTGATCCGGACACGAAGCTCGGAGGCGCTCGTTAAATTCGCCGAGTCCTTGAACATTCCCGTGGCCACCACCTTCATGGCCAAGGGGGCGATACCCAATTCCCATCCGTTAAGCCTTGGCACGGTCGGATTGCAGTCGCACGATTATGTCTCCTGCGGGTTTGACCGCGCGGACGTGATTATCTGTGTGGGCTATGACATCGTCGAGTATCACCCGGTTCTCTGGCACCGAACCGCCGACCGGCAGATCATCCATATCGATACGCGGCCGGCCGAGGTGGACGCCCATTACATTCTCTCGGTGGGGGTGATCGGAAATATCGCCGTTGCTCTGACCGAGCTCGCCGCCTTGGGCAAGCCGCACCGGGGAAATAATTTTGACGGTCTGCGCAACATGATGAAGGAAGAATTACAGTGGCACGCGGACGACGGCAGCTTTCCGCTGAAACCCCAACGAATTATCCGCGACCTGCGTACAGCCTTGGGCAAGGAGGACATCGTTATCAGCGACGTGGGCGCGCACAAGTTGTGGATGGCGCGCATGTATCCGGCGGAGCGTCCCAATACCTGCATCATCTCCAACGGGTTCGCCAGCATGGGGATCGCCGTCCCCGGCGCGGTCGCCGCCTCTTATGCCTTTCCCAACCGCAAGGTGGTGGCGGTTACCGGCGACGCCGGCTTCCTGATGAATTCCCAGGAGATCGAAACCGCCATGCGGCTGCGCACCCCCATGGTGATTCTGATCTGGACCGACAACTCCTATGGCCTGATCGAGTGGAAACAGAAAGTCGAATACTACCGGACGTCCAACGTTGAATTCGGCAATCCCAATTTTGTCAGGTACGCCGAATCCTTCGGCGCCAAGGGCTACTGCATCAAGAAGGCGGATGATCTCCTGCCCGCCCTGAAAAAGGCGCTGGCGGATCATACCGTGAGCGTCATCGATTGTCCGGTGGATTATCGCGAGAATTTGAAGCTGACCGAACGGCTCGGCGAGATGGTGTGTCCGATCTAAAAGATAAGTGAGGCGTGAGGAGTAAAATACGGCTGGGGTCAGCACATTGTTCTCTCCTCACCCCTCACCCTTTCTCCTTGACTGCGCTCGTTTCTTCGGACGGCGTTTTTTCAGAGCCGGCTTGCGGCCGGATTTGAGAAGATCGCCAAACGTCTCGGCCGGGACCGGCTTGCTGAAGTAATAACCCTGCATGCCGTCGCATCGGTTGGCGCGCAGGAATTCCATCTGCTCCATGGTCTCCACCCCTTCGGCGATGACGTGGATGTCGAGCCCGTGGGCCATGGCGATGATTGCCTTGGTGATGGCGGCGTCATCGGGGTCGGTGGTGATATCGCGGACGAATGCCTGATCAATTTTAAGCGTATCAATCGGAAACCGCTTGAGGTAGCTGAGGGAGGAGTAGCCGGTACCGAAATCGTCCAGGGAAAAGAGCACCCCCGTCTTATTGAGTTCTTTCATCACGGAGCTCGTTTCATCCGTGTCCTGCATCAAGAGGCTCTCGGTCAATTCCAGATCCAGGTAGCGCGCCTCCAGTCCGGATTCACGGAGCGCCCGTTCAATCACCTCCGGTAAGTTTTTCTCAAGCAGCTGTCGGCCCGACAGATTGACCGCGATCCGCAACGTGGGAAATCCCGATTTTTGCCAGGTTTTGGTCTGGGCGCAGGCGGTCTGCAACACCCACTCACCGATGGGCACGATCAGCCCGGTTTCCTCGGCGAGCGGTATGAATTCCCCCGGTTGTATCATCCCGAAATCCGGGTGTTCCCAGCGCAGCAGCGCCTCCATACCGGTAATGCGCCCGGTTTTCAAATCCACCTGCGGCTGGTAGTGCAGCAACAATTCATTCTTTTCCTGCGCCTTGCGTAACGCGGTTTCCAGCACCAGACGTCGTTCGGCGCGCACGTTCAATTCCGCGGTGTAATACTGAAACGTATTACGGCCCTGTTCCTTGGCGTGATACATGGCGATGTCGGCGTTCTTCAACAGATTATCGAGGCTGTTGTCGTCGAAAGGATAGAGCGTGATTCCGAGGCTGGCCGTCACAAACAATTCTCGACCGCCGACGTGAAACGGCGACACGAAATGGTCCAGTATTTTTGTCGCCACGCGCGTGACGTCGTCGATATGGGCGATGTTGGCAAGCACCATGGTAAATTCGTCCCCGCTTAAGCGGGCGACGGTATCACCGGCGCGTACGCAGGACGTCAGACGTTCGGCCACCGCTTTCAGCAGGGCGTCCCCGATATCGTGACCAAGCGTGTCGTTGATGACCTTGAAACGGTCGAGGTCGAGAAACATCACAGCCACCAGGCGCTCGTAGCGATCGGCTTCATGCATGGCATGTCGCAGGCGATCACTGAGCAGGGTCCGGTTGGGCAGTCCGGTCAGGGTGTCGTGGTAGGCAAGAAAGCTTAAACGCTCCTCGGCGTGTTTGCGTTCGGTGATGTCCTGGATGATCGCGACAAACACCGGCGTTTCTTCATCGTGCGTCAGCTGAAGCCGGACCTCGACCGGATACAGGCTCCCGTCCTTGCGTTTGTGCGACGTCACGAAGGAAACCACCTCCTGCTCGCCGCGCCGCAGGGGTTCCAGGAGCTCCTCGAAGTGCTCCAGGTCAAACTCCGGTTTGAGATCGAGCGGTGTGAGGTTTTTTAACTCTTCCGCGGTATAACCGAGATTGCGCCGGGCGCCTTGGTTGACTTGCACGAAGCGCAGATTTACCGCGTCGAAGATATAGATCTCGTTGTATGAGTCGTCGAGAATTCGCCCCAGACGAGTGGCCAACGCCTCGGCGTGTTTGCGTTCGGTGATATCGCGAATCACGCTCGTGACCAGGATACCCTCCTTCGATTTGATGGGACCCAGGCTGATTTCAACGGAAAATTCGGAGCCATCCTTGCGTCGGCCGTAAAGGTCGAGGGTCGCACCCATGGGTCGAACACGGGGATCGGCGAAATAGTCCGCCCGCTGTTTGACGTGCTTCTCGCGGTAACGCTCGGGTATCAGGGTTTCGATGGATTTACCGTGGAGCTCTTCGCGGGTGTAACCGAACAACTTTTCCGTCTGGGCGTTGACCATGACGATCCGTCCGTTTTGATCGGAAATGACGATGGCGTCCGGGGCCGATTCCAGCAGGCCGCGGAAATGCGCAATGGTTTTGTTAACGGCGGCCGCCATGGCGTTGAAGGCCCGCGCCGTATCGCCGACTTCGTCGTTTGTTTTTATATCAATGGCGACGTCGAGATCGCCTTGCGCCATTCTTTTCGCGCTTTCCGCGAGCACTGCCAGGCTGCGCGTCAGAAAAAAACCGAGTGTCGCAAGCAATATGAAAGTGATAACAACCTCGGCGGAGGCGATAAGCACCCCCTGGCGCTCAAGTTTGCCGATGGCCGCGTCCAGGAAACCGGTATCGATTCCCATTTGCACCTCGCCGACCGTTTGTTCGGCCAGGGTTATGGGAAAAACCAACGCGTCGAAATTTAACCGTTTTCCGGCCGGCGGCGCGTTGTTGGCAACCTTGTCCGGCACTTTCCCCAGGCTGCCGATCATCTTTCCTTCCGTGTCCTTGACGGCAATATAATAAATGCCTTTTTCCCGCACGATTTGCTGCAGGATTTCGTCCAATGTGGCGAAATCGCGCGCCGCCAAAGGACCGGCCAAGCTGGCGTTCAATAGGGGGATGATTTCACTAATGCGGAATTTGGTTTGCTCAATCAATGAATCGTTTGCGACCCGAACGCTGTTGGCGATCAGCAAGGTCAGCATGATGATTTCGACGACGACGCTGGCCAAGGCCAGCTTTACGCGCAACGATCCGAATCCATACTTGGATAGCGATTGTTTCACTTTGTTATTTTCGCGAGGTGACGCACGTATGGCGTCAGGCGCTGCATATCCCGGTCGGTGATGGTCGTCATATTTCCGAGGCGCGTTTTTTCAAAGAACGTCTTTCCCGGCCCTGATGCGGTGAATTTGAGCATCGCCGCGCGGAGCTTTTGGTACTCTTCCTCTGACAGCTTAGGGCCGGCCATAAACATAATACTTGGGACCGCCGTGGTTCGGCTGAGCAACCGTAATTTTGCGCGGACCTTCGCAGACATATTTTCATGCACGAATCCCGCGACCACGGCGGCATCCGCCTCCCCCTTTACAACGGCGAGGATGGCGTTGTTATGGGAGGGTGTATGTTTCACGGCCACGTCCCTACCCGGCATCAGATCATGGACCTCCAAAAGGTGTTCGCCCATTATGGTGATAATGGCGAGCCTGTCGGGGGTTGCTATGATTTTCCCTTTCAAGTCGCCGATATGGCGTATGGGACTGTTTTTGGCGACCACCATATCGCCATGCAGTTCACGCGTCACCCGGGAAACACGCCGATAGCCGGATTCGGCCTCGGCCAGCGCGGCAAAATGCGGTGCGGTCAGGTAGAGATCGTAGTCACCGTGTCGCGCACGTGCGGTATATGTTCGGAAATCCGGCGCCGTGCTCATGACGACCGCGCGGTTTAGGGTTTTTTCCAGATAAAATTTGATGGGGGCATATGTTTCAAACAGCCGGCGTGTACTTAGGTAGGGCAGCAAGCCGAATTGCATGGGCTTTTTTTCCGAAACGGATTGGGCCTCCGCCATACCGGCGGCGGGTGATCCGCACAACGTGATGAGCGCCAAGAGTACGGACGCAGTCCTGAAGATCGAGGTCATTTTCGCTCCTGCCGCGATCTTTGGCGTGTCACTCGACGCATGAAAGGGACGCTTTGTGCGACTCTTTGGGTGTAATCTTGAATCCGTGTTTTGGCACCGTCCCTCTCTATTGGGTTGGCCGAGAACGCCCGTTTTGGTTTGTGATTAGCCTGAGTGAACGTATGTAAGATGCTTTCGGCCTTTTTAACACCCCTATAATTTTTATAGCAAATTATGATTGATACCAAGAAAAATACTTTGAGCTTTGATAATAAGCAATTTTCATGCCTGATTTATGCATGGAGAGACAGTTTGAGTGACAAAGGTTAGGCCGCCTGGATTTAACCGTAGGCCGGGGTCATGTTTGAGGCTTTGGCGTTTCGCCAGGGATGGCGGGAACGCCGTCTAACTATGGCGCGCCCTAGAGGGAGAGGCGGGGTTGTCGCGCAGGCACTTAACGTGCCTGCGCGCCGCCGAGCGCCCGCACACGGACGTGCGGGCCGGGGTCATGTTTGAGGCTTTGGCGTTTCGCCAGGGATGGCGGGAACGCCGTCTAACTATGGCGCGCCCTAGAGGATTCGAACCTCTGACCTTTGGCTCCGGAGGCCAACGCTCTATCCAGCTGAGCTAAGGGCGCGGGGTTGGGAAGCATACCTATCAAAGTCAAGGGCGTCCATCTACCGTGCCTTACTATATTATTTTTGAGATTAAAATAGGCTATACTGATAGGGTTTGATTTCCGGCTCCGCCGCGGTGAAGGAGTGGACAAATATCGTGGTGTTTAAGGTGCGCGGCTGGGGGCGATTTCATAGACGGATTAACCATTATTATTTAACTTTAGAGAGCGTAAGGGTAAATCATGACTGATCGTGCATTTATGAAATCTTTTTTAATTTTACTTGCCGCCTTGGTGGCATTTACGATTTTGCTGTTTATCATCGCGCAGGTTATCGGCGGAAAAGCCAAATCCCCCGATGTGGCCGCAACGGCGGACGCCAAGGCGGTGGCCGAGCGCATCAAACCGGTGGGTGAGGTGAGCGTAAAAACCAACCCGGTGATGGATGCGCTGATTCCCACCGCGAAGGCCGCCGCCAATAAAGGTAAAGCCGTCTACGATGCCAATTGCGCCGCCTGCCATACCGCCGGTGTGGCTTTTGCCCCCAAGCTGGGCGACAAGGCCGCCTGGAAGGCACGGATCAGCAAAGGCAAAGAGACGCTCTATCGGAACTCCATTAAGGGATTCAAAGGCGAGAAGGGGTTTATGCCCGCCAAGGGCGGTAACGCCGGTCTTGCGGAAGCCGACGTCAAGGCGGCCGTGGATTACATGATCTCGAAGGTCAAGTAACTTAACATTAGTTCCAAAGCCTTTGTCGTCAAGAAAGCGACCCTTTACGCGGGTCGCTTTTCCTTTTGTCGGTTGACTCAGTTGACCGCTTTCCTGTCCAGGCAGCGGTATTGGACGGCTTCGGCAAGGTGCGCCGCGCCGATGGCCTCTTCGCCCGCGAGATCCGCAATGGTGCGCGCAAGCTTCAGGATACGGTGATACGCGCGGGCGCTGAAACCCAGACGCGCGCTTGCCCGTTCCAGTAATTGCCGGCCGGTGTTGTCGAGCGCGCACACCGCCTCGATCTGTTTGTTGCTGAGCGCATGGTTGGCGCAGCCGCTGCGATCGAGTTGGCGCTCGCGCGCGGCCTCGACCCGTTGCCGTACCGTGGCGGAGGTTTCTCCGTCCCGGGCATTGTTGTTTAGCAGCTGCTTGCGCGGCAGTGCCGGCACTTCCACGTGCATATCAATGCGGTCGAGCAGGGGTCCGGAGAGTCGGGCGCGGTAGAGTCGGATCTTTTCCTCCGTACAGCGACAGCGGCCGGAAACATCACCGAGGTAGCCGCAGGGACAGGGGTTCATCGCGGCGATGAGCTGAAACCGCGCGGGGAATTCGGCCTGGCGCGCGGCGCGTGAGATGGTGATGCTGCCGGACTCCAGAGGCTCGCGCAGCACTTCCAACACCCGCCGGTCGAATTCCGGGAACTCATCGAGAAACAGCACGCCGTGGTGGGCGAGTGAAATTTCTCCCGGCCGCGGATGGCTGCCGCCGCCGACCAGCGCGACACCGGAGGCGGTATGGTGCGGCGCCCGGAACGGCCGCTGTTTCCAGCGTTTCAGGGAAAAGCCGTTATTGAGGGAGTGGATCGCGGCCGCCTCCAACGCCTCCTCGTCGCGCATGCGCGGGAGGATGCCCGGCAGGCGGCCGGCCAGCATGGTTTTGCCCGCACCGGGCGGACCGATCATAAGCAGGCTGTGACCGCCGGCCGCGGCGATCTCCAGGGCGCGCTTGGCATGGTGTTGGCCTTTGACGTCGCCTAAGTCGGGAATATCGGGTACACCCGCCGTGGGTGTTTTCCGCTGATGACGGATGAGCCGTTTTTCGCCGTTCAGATGTGCCGTGACTTCAAGCAGATGTCCGGCGCCCATGACGTCGATCCCCGATACCAAGGTCGCCTCGTCGGCGTTGGCCCGGGGAAGAATCAGGGTGCGTTGGGTTTTGCATGCCTGTAGCGCCACGGTCAAGGCGCCCCGGATCGGACGCAGTTTTCCGGTGAGCGCCAGTTCACCGACGAATTCGTATTTGTCCAGCTCCCCGGCCGGGATCTGGCCGGACGCGGCAAGGACGCCCAGCGCGATGGGAAGATCGAAGCGCCCGCCTTCCTTGGGCAGATCCGCCGGCGCCAGGTTGACGGTGATGCGCCGTGCCGGAAATTCAAAACGCGCGTTGACCAGGGCGGCGCGCACCCGATCCTTGCTTTCTTTAACGGCGGTTTCCGGCAGGCCGACGATGGAAAGATTGGGCAGGCCGTTGGCAAGATGCACCTCGACCGTGACCGCCGGCGCATCAATCCCGACCTGGGCGCGGCTGTGGATAACGGCGAGCGACATATCCCTCCTTGGAAACACTAAAAAGCAGACAGGATTAACGGAATTGTTCAGGATTAACGGGAAATAGACCCAGAGCGATTTTTCCTGTTAATCCTGTAAATCTTGTCTATTTATTTTTTAACAACTTCTCCTCCAGCTCGGCAATCTTTTTTTCCATCTCTTGAAGACGCTCCCGGGTGCGGGCCAGCACCGCCTCCTGCACCTCAAGCTCCTCGCGCGTGACCAGGTCCATGCGATCAAAGACGGACCGTAACGCGGCACGCACGTTCTTTTCGACGTCCCGCGGACCTTTCGGCAGGACCCGGGATACCGCGGAGACGAACTGGTCAAGTTTGCCGGCATCGATCATGGGTTGAGTATCTTGACATTTATTTACCGGGGGCGGAATTGTTTT
>WGFP01000108.1 GCA_015492195.1 Acidiferrobacterales bacterium | reverse complement strand
CACGCGCATGCGGCGCTCGTTGAGCTGCGCTCCCTGACCGCGCGTGGCGGTGAAGATTTCGTTTTTGTGCGGGTCGAGCACCACTGCCTGTTCCAGCTTGCCCTTGTGCTCGAGTGCGATGGAAACCGCAAACTGAGGATAACCGTGCAGGAAATTCGTGGTGCCGTCCAGGGGGTCGATGATCCAGAGATATTCGTTTCCCGATTGCCGGCCGGTTTCCTCGGCCAGGATGCCGTGATCGGGGTAGGCGCTGTGCAGGATGCGGATAATTTCAGCTTCCGCGAGACGGTCGACCTCGCTGACGAAATCGTTGCGGCCCTTGGTTTCAACCGTCAGGCGTTCAAGTCGGTCGGCATGGCGCATAATAATGGTGCCGGCGCGGCGTGCGGCCTTGATCGCCGTATTAAGCAACGGATGCATACACGAATTCCCAAATTGTAAAAGCGCGGTAAAGGCGGACATTGTATAAGCAGCCGCGTCAGGTTAAAAGCACGGTTATATCCTTGTTTGTGTTCATTTCACAATTAGGAAGATCTGATTAAATGAGTTTCTGACGCAAAGACGCGGAGACGCAGAGGTTTTTCTGTTGTTATCCATAGGATTTTCTTTGCGCCTTTGCGTTGAGTAATCATGTAAATCAGAACTTCTTTAGCGAAAACGGAGCCGACCATGTCGCTCAAAAACATTCGGATTGTGCTGGTCCGGCCGACACATCCGGGAAATATCGGCGCGACGGCGCGGGCCATGAAGAACATGTGCCTGGAAGACCTCTGCCTGGTGGCGCCGAAGGATTTTCCCAGTCCGCAGGCCAATGCCCGCGCCGGCCGCGCGGAGGACGTTCTTGCGCGCGCTGCGGTCGTGAATTCCCTGGATGAGGCCCTGAAAGAATGCCATCTGGTTGTGGGCAGCAGCGGAAGGCCGCGCCGGATTGAATGGCCGATGCTCGATCCCCGTACCTGTGGAGAAAAACTGGTATCCGGCGCCGGACAAGGAAAGGTGGCGCTTCTGTTTGGTCGGGAACGAAACGGCTTGACGAATGCGGAGCTGGATCGCTGTCAGTTTGTCGTGCAGATTCCCGCCAATGCCGACTATCCGTCATTGAATATCGCTTGTGCGGTCCAGGTGTTGGCTTACGAGATATTTCTTGCCGGCCGGCAATTTCAAACACCGTCGCAAGGCTTGAAATCAACGCCGGCGAGTCACGATGATATGCAGCACTTTTACCGTCATTTGCAGGAAACACTGGTTCAAATCGGGTTTCTTGATCCTCAGAGCCCCCGGTTGCTGATGCGACGACTGATCCGTATGTACAACCGCGCTTCACCGGATGACAATGAATTGAACATCCTGCGCGGCATATTGACCGCGATACAGCGACATCGGCCTCAAACTTGACAACCCTGCTCGGAGAACTGCTTAATGAATTCAGGAACAACCGATGTTTAAAAACATGCGTGACTATATTCAGAGCGTCTTCCGGCGCGACCCGGCGGCGCATTCCACGCTGGAGGTGTTGACGGCCTACCCGGGGTTGCATGCCTTGATGTTGCATCGCGTGTCCCATTGTCTCTGGCGATGGCATCTGAAATGGGTGGCGCGCATGTTGTCGCAACTCACGCGCTGGTTGACGGGGATTGAGATCCACCCGGGCGCAAAAATCGGGCGGCGTTTTTTTATCGATCACGGGATGGGGGTGGTGATCGGCGAAACCGCCGAGATCGGCGACGACTGCACGCTCTACCACGGCGTCACCCTGGGCGGCACGACCTGGCAGAAGGAAAAACGCCACCCGACGCTTGGCAATAACGTGGTGGTGGGGGCGGGCGCCAAGATACTGGGCCCCATCCACGTCGGCGATAACACCCGTATCGGTTCCAATTCGGTCGTGGTCAAGGACGTCCCGGCGGATGCCACCGTGGTGGGCATTCCCGGTCACATCGTGCTTCCCCCTAAGTCGGATGCCAAATCCCGGCAACGCGAAGCCATTGCCCGCAAAATGGGGTTCGACGCCTACGGCCAGACCCGGCAGATGTCGGACCCCGTGGCCCACGCCATTGATTGCATGCTGGATCACATGCACCTTATCGATCAAAAGATGAAAATACTGTCCTCGGCACTGGAACAGGCCGGAATCAAGGTGAACCTGGAATTGCCCGAATTGGACGTGACGACCTTGGAGGCACAGGAAGAAAAGACGCCCCCTAAGCCGGATGGAACGGCAAGTGCTAAATAGTTGACTAAAACTATCAAGTATGTAGAATTTAGGTATACTAACCGTATGGGAATCGATCCATGAAGCTGACCACGAAAGGGCGTTACGCCGTTACGGCCATGTTGGATCTGGCGCTGCGTTATGAAAAGGGCGCCGTTACCTTGGCGGACATTGCCCGCCGGCAAGGCATCTCCTTGTCGTACCTGGAGCAGTTATTCGCCAAACTGCGTCGCGGCGGTCTGGTTGACAGCGTACGCGGGCCGGGTGGTGGGTATAACCTGGCAAGGGAACCGGGAAAGATCTCCGTCGCCGAAATCATCGTTACCATCAATGAAAATATTGACGCCACCCGCTGCGGCGGCGAGAAAAACTGTGACGGCGATGAAACCTGTCTGACCCATCAGCTCTGGGAAGACTTAAGCAAACAGATCTATGACTTCCTGAGCGGAATCAGCCTGGGAGATCTGGTGGCCCGGCCGCATGTCCAGGAAGTGGCCTCACGTCAGGAAAAACGGATGCAGGTGGCGGCCAGTTGATCCTCTCCAGGGGTTGCCAGGCAGGTTAGGCCATGTCGGTTTATCTTGATCACAACGCCACGACGCCGGCGGACGAACGGGTCGTCGAGGCCATGCTCCCGTATCTTCGGGAGCATTTCGGCAATCCCTCAAGCGCGCATCGTTTGGGTCGTATCGCCCAGGCGGCGTTGGAGAATGCGCGCGAGCAGGTGGCCGAGCTGGTCAAGGCGCATCCCAGCCAGGTGATTTTTACCAGCGGCGGCACCGAGGCCAATAACCTGGCCATCAAGGGCGTGGCGGCGCGAAACAAGCCGGGAAATATTGTGATTGGAGCCACCGAGCACCCTTCGGTGGCCAAAACCGCGGCTTCCTTGTCTGAGGACGGGTGGCGGGTGTTTACCCTGGCGGTGGACGGGCAGGGGCGGGTGGAGATGCAGGCGCTTTCCGAGGCGCTTAAACAGAGCCCCGC
>WGFP01000107.1 GCA_015492195.1 Acidiferrobacterales bacterium | reverse complement strand
GAAAAAAAGTGGCAAGTAGCAAGTTACAAGGGTATGCGCGTAAAGCAAGTGGAGCATTAGTATCCTTGCCACTTGGTACTTGAAACTTGCTACTGTAGTTCCAGCAACACCGCCGTTTCATCGCAGTTGTTGTACTTGTAGCATTTCACACAGATCCCCCACACTTTTTCCGGCAGCGTGTCTTTGGCGACGGTTTTAAACCCAAGTTTGTGAAAAAATTCCGGCGCGTAGGTCAACGCCATGAGCCGGCGCAGGCCGATTCTGCGTGCCTCCTGCATCAGGTGTTGTCCCAGAAGCCGCCCAAAACCGCGGCCTTTATATTCGTCGGCCACCGCCAGGCTGCGGATTTCGCCGAGATCCTCGGTAAAGATTTCCAGCGCGGCGCACGCGGCGATTTTTCCGTTTACTTCAATCACAAAAAAATCGCGCAGATGGCGATACAGCTCGCTCATGGTACGCGGCAACAGGTTGCCGTGGCTCGCGTAGATTTCCAGCAAATGGTAGATCTCGGGCACGTCCCCGATGGCGGCCTGCCGAATGGAGGGCGCCGGTTGCGTCGGATCAGTTCGCGGCACGGGTCAGCATGTCCTCGGCGTGCGCCAGTGTTTGATGACTGATTTTGATGCCGCCGATCATGCGCGCAATTTCCTGCACGCGCTTGTCGTCGGAAAGTGCTTGTACCTCGACCAGCGCGGCGCCGTCCTGATGACGTTTGCTGGTTTGCAGATGCTGGTTGCCCAGCGCGGCGACTTGGGCGAGATGGGTGATGCACAGCACCTGACGCGATTTGGCCAGTGCGCGCAATTGCTGACCGACGATCTCCGCCACCCGACCCCCGATGCCCACGTCCACCTCATCGAAGATCAGGGTCGGAATGCGCCCAAGGCTTGCGGTGACGACTTGCAGCGCGAGGCTGATGCGCGACAGCTCGCCGCCGGAGGCGACTTTGTTGAGCGGCTTGACGGGCAGGCCGGGATTGGCGCTGACCATGAATTCAATCCGCTCAAGGCCGTGTGGGCTGAGTTCGTCCTTCGGAAGCGCCGTCAGATTTACTTCGAACCGCCCGCCGGGCATGCCCAGGTCTTGCATTTGGTTGCTCACGTCGTCGGCAAGTTTTTTTGCCGCCGCTTTGCGTTTGCGTGAAACATCTTCGGCAATTTTTAGGTAGGCGGCGCGTTCTTTTTGTATGCCTTCCTCGAGTTTGGCGAGATTGACATCGAAGTCCTCGATGTCGCCCAGTTCGGTGTCCAGACGTGTCAGCACTTCGGGCAACTCCTCGGGACGTACCTCGTGCTTGCGCGCCAGATCATGAATCGAGGCCAGGCGCTGATCCAGCCATTGCAGGCGGTTCGGGTCCAGTTCGAGTCCGTCCAGGTAATGGTGCAGCCGCGCGGCGGCTTCGTCGATCTGGATCACGGCCTCGTCAAGCAATGCCGTGATTTCGCCGAGTTTGGGGTCGTATTGACCCAAGGCCTCAAGTTTATTCATGGTGCGCGTCAGCACTTGTGCCGCCGAGCCTTCGTCGTCGTCATACAGGGTCTGAACCGCGGTTTGCGCGCCTTCCAGCAGTTCGGCGCCGTTCGCCAGGCGCGCGTGTTCCTCTTCCAATTGCGGCAGCTCGTCGGGCTTGAGATCCAGGGCCCTCAGCTCCTGTACCTGATAGCGCAGCAGTTCGATGCGCGCGCTGCGGTCGGCGCTCTGACGTTTGAGCGACTCCAGGCGGGTTTCGAGCGACCGCAGTTCCCGATAGTGGGCGTCAAGCGATGTAAGCGATTCGTTGAGACCGGCGTAGTCGTCCAGGATCTGGCGCTGGCTCCCGCGCTTGAGCAGCGATTGATGTTCATGCTGGCCGTGAATGTCCACCAGGAATTCACCGAGGTCGCGCAGCATCTGCATCGGTACCGGCCGGCCGTTGATAAAGCCTTTGGAGGGTTTATCGGTTTCAATGACGCGCCGAAGCATGCACTCTTGATCGGCGAAAAGCTCGTGTTGTGCAAGCCACCGCGCCGCATCTTGTTTGGGCTGAAGCGCGAAGCTCGCCGTAATCTCGGCGCGCCGGCAGCCGTGACGGATCGCGCCGCTGTCGGCCCTGCCGCCCAGCACCAATGCCAAGGCGTCAATAAGAATGGATTTGCCGGCGCCGGTCTCGCCGGTCAATACGGTGAGTCCCGGCTCGAACGCCAGTTCGAGCTTGTGGACGATTGTAAAATCCTGGATGTAGAGATACTGCAACATGTCAGAGGTGTTTGCCCCAGTGGAGCTTGGCCCGCAGCATATCGTAATGGCTGTGCCCGGACGGGTGAAGCAACTGGACAGGCGCCTGGAAACGCCGCACATAGATGCGGTCGTTGTTTTCCAATGGGTAATTCAGCTGGCCGTCGAAGGTCACTTGCGCATGCTGCGCCTCGGGCCCCATCAGCACCACCTCGATCACGCTGTCGGCGCTGACCACGATCGGCCGGTTGCTGAAGGTGTGGGGACAGATCGGTACCAGCACGATCGCCGGCAAGGTCGGATGCAGAATCGGACCGCCGGCAGACAAGGCGTACGCCGTGGAACCGGTGGGGCTGGCGACAATGATCCCGTCGCCGCGCGCGCTGTTCACGAGTTCACCGTCGAGGTAGGTCTCGAATTCGATCATCCGCGCCAGCCTGCCTTTGTTGATAATGACATCATTGAAGGCATTAGCGTCATGTACGATTTTTCCTTTACGCATGATCTCGGCGTGCAACAGCAGGCGGTCCTCGCTGCGGAAATCGCCGTCCAGGATCTTTTCGATTTCATGGATCATGTCGTCCGCCTGGATATCCGTCAGAAACCCGAGCCGTCCCTGGTTCACGCCGATGATGGGCACCCTGTCGGCGGCCAGGTGTCGCGCCACGTTCAGCAGCGTCCCGTCTCCGCCGATGACGACGGCGAGATCGATTTTCTTGCCGATGGTCGCAAGCGGATGGTTGGAGACGGATTCCTTGATCAGACCGGCGGTGTTTTCATCCACCAGGACATTGAGCTTGCGCGCGCGCAGCGCCTTGCTCAGGCGTACGATGTAGTCCCCGACGGAATCGTCCTGGTATTTGCCGAACAGGCCGACGGTTTTGATTGTTTTTTTCATGTTTCTCATTCACAAAATTTAGGGAAGTATTGATTAATTGAACTTGAACCGCCAAGAACGCCAAGTTTCTCTTTTTGATATTCAACGCCCCTTTTTCTTGGCGACTTGGCGGTTGAGCGTATTATTCGAAGGTTCCCTAGATAAAGATAAGCTAGCACGCGGGGGTGCCGGGGCCAATCATATGCGCCCTCGGCTTCGTAAACGGCACGTCCCGGCACCGCTTCTCGGGGCCCGCAAGGCCGGACGTTTCGCCGCGCCGTCCTGCCTGTGGCGTCGCCTTTCGCCGGGGGCGGGTTTCTCTATCGTGTAAGAATAAGGTTGGAAATATCCGCAGTGAAACGCCGTGCTTGGCACTCTACCACAGGGAGTGCTAAAGTTGCGGTGAGGTTGTTCCCATGTCCCTGAATCTGCGCGCAGAAGTCCTGCTTAAAACGCTGATCGAGCGTTATATCGCCGACGGCCAGCCGGTCGGGTCGCGCACGCTTGCACGCCAGGCGGGGCTGGAGCTCAGCCCGGCCACGGTGCGCAATATCATGGCGGATCTTGAGGAACTGGGGCTGGTCAGCTCTCCCCATACCTCGGCCGGGCGGGTGCCGACCGAGCTGGGTTATCGGGTGTTTGTCGATACCCTGCTCAAGGTCAGGCCCCTGGATTCCAGCGAGGTGCGCAAACTCAAGGGCGAACTGATGACGCCTCAGGACACGGAGCACCTGATCGGCTCGGCTTCCCAGATCATGTCCAAGATAAGCAAACTGGCCGGTATTGTGATGGTGCCGCGCCGCGACGAAAAGGCGGCCTTTCGTCACATCGATTTTATCGGTCTGTCCGGGCAACGTATCCTGGTGATTCTGGTCACCGATGACGGGAGCGTTCACAACCGGATTATCAGTGCCGACAGGAAATATTCGCCGTCTGAGCTGGAACAGGCGGCCAATTATTTTAACGACGCTTATGCAGGCATCAGTCTGGGCAAGGTCAAGCGTATGTTGTTAAACGAGATCCAGCAGGCGGGGGAAGACATGCAGCGGATCGTACATCTGGCCGTCCATATGGCGCGCCAGGCGATCGACGGCGAACGGGAGGAAACCGAAGACCTGGTCGTGAGCGGGGAGTCCAATCTTATGGAGATTCCCGATCTTGGGGATATCCATAAATTGCGCAAACTGTTTGACGCTTTTAATACCAAGCGTGATCTTTTGCATCTGCTTGACCAGAGCATGCGCGCCGGCGGCGTGAAAATCTTCATCGGTTCCGAAGCCGGGTATGAGGTCTTGGAGGATTGCAGCGTGGTCACCGCGCCTTACAGCGCGGACGGCGAGGTGGTGGGGACGCTGGGTGTGATCGGTCCGACCCGCATGGCCTATGAACATGTCATTCCCGTTGTGGATATCACGGCCCGCCTGTTGAGCGCCGCTCTTAGCCTTCAGGGTTCGGAGTCCGGACACCTTGAAACGCCCCGCCAATAACCGCATAGCCATTGGTTGCTCTTAATCCCTAAATTGTTTATGGAGAACATGGTGCAATGAGCCAAAAGCCGGAACACACTTCCGATACCAAGCCGAAAGACGTGGCACAATCCGACGCGCAGGGACGCGCTAGTGCCGCGGGAGGCACGACGCCAGGGACGGAGGGGGTAGAATCGTGCCGGGAGCAGCGATCGAGGACGCCGGAAGCGGCCGACGCGCAGGCTGCCTCTTCCGCGCCGCCGGGCAAACAACCGGCACAGGAGGGCGGGGGTGCGCCGGCTGCGGCGGAAGCCCACGAACTCGAGGTGGCCCATGAGGTGCAGCAGTTACGGGCGGAAATCGAGGCCGCCCGCGCCGAGGCGGCGGAAAATTTGGATAAGTTTTTGCGCGCCAAGGCGGAAACGGAAAATGTTCGCCGGCGCGCCGAAACGGAGGTGGCCAACGCCCGCAAATACGGGGTTGAGCGCTTCGCCGCCGAACTCCTGGCGGTGAAGGACAGCCTTGAACTGGCCCGGGCGGTGGAATTGAAAGAGGGTGACACCACCGCGGTGCGGAAGATGCATGAAGGGCTGGATCTCACCCTGAAGCTCATGGACGACGTTTTCCGGAAGTTCGGTCTGGTCGCGGTGGACCCCAAGGGGGAGAAATTCGATCCCGAAAAGCACCAGGCCATCAGCGTCGTGGAATCGGATCTGGTGGCGCCCAACCATGTGGTGAATGTGGTGCAGAAGGGGTATCTCCTTCATGACCGGGTGTTGCGCCCGGCGATGGTGGTCGTGGCCCGGACCAAGGAGGGAGCGACCCCCGAGCATTCAGCGGAAAATACCTGAAATACTTGAAAAACCGCTGGGCGGCCCCATTCGAGAACTGACACACAGATTCCTGAACAAATTTGAGGATATTTGAATGGCAAAAATAATCGGCATTGATTTGGGCACCACCAACTCCTGCGTGGCGGTCATGGAGGGAGACAAGGTGCGCGTTATCGAGAACAGCGAGGGCGACCGCACCACGCCGTCGGTGGTGGCGTTCACGGAAGATAAAGAGGTGTTGGTCGGTCAGGCCGCCAAGCGCCAGGCGATCACCAATCCCCAAAACACCGTGTTTGCGGTCAAGCGCCTGATCGGGCGCAAGTTCGACGACGAGGTGGTGCAGCGCGACATCAAGATGGTGCCGTACAAGATCGTCAAGGCGAAAAACGGCGACGCCTGGATCGAGGTCAGGGGCAAACAAATGGCCGCCCCGGAGGTTTCCGCGCGCGTGCTGCAAAAGATGAAGAAGACCGCCGAGGATTACCTGGGGGAAGAGGTCAAAGAGGCGGTGATCACGGTGCCCGCCTATTTCAACGATTCCCAGCGCCAGGCCACGAAGGACGCCGGCCGCATCGCGGGGCTCGATGTCAAACGCATCATCAACGAGCCCACGGCCGCGGCGCTCGCGTTCGGCCTCGATAAAAAGGAAGGCGACCGCAAGATCGCGGTCTATGACCTGGGCGGCGGTACCTTCGATATTTCCATCATCGAGATTGCCATGGTGGACAATGAACACCAGTTCGAGGTGTTGTCCACCAACGGTGACACCTTCCTGGGCGGTGAGGATTTCGACAAGCGCATCATCGATTACCTGGCCGACGAGTTCAAAAAGGACAACGGTATCGATTTGCACAAAGATCCCCTGGCCCTGCAACGCCTGAAGGACGCGGCGGAGAAGGCCAAGATCGAGCTCTCCTCGGTCGCCGAGACCGACATCAACCTGCCGTTCGTCACCGCGGATTCGACCGGCCCCAAGCATCTCAACCTGAAGCTCAGCCGCGCGAAGCTCGAAG
>WGFP01000106.1 GCA_015492195.1 Acidiferrobacterales bacterium | reverse complement strand
GATTAAATAGCCTGATGACGGCGTTTCACCGGGCTGGGGGAGGTGAGCCGCAAACAACCTAAATGCTACAGGATTATCTGCGCCAATCGGCGTAATCTGTGGATCAAATGATTTTTTTCAGGATGTAGGTATAGAGGAGACGGAAAAGGCCTTCTGGAACCGGCCAGCGGTTACGGCGGCCATACAGCCGACTCAAGGTGAAACAGCGGCTGCCTGCTGAAACAGCTTGAAAAAATTCTGTGTGGTCTGCGTGGCGAGACGTTCCACCGGCACGCCCCGGACCTCGGCCAGGCGCTCGGCCACAAAGCGCACAAAGGCGGGCTCATTGGCTTTTCCGCGGTGCGGCACCGGCGCCAGGTAAGGCGCGTCGGTCTCCACCAGGAGGCGGTCCTCGGGAACCTGTTTCGCCACCTCTCGCAGGTTTTCCGCGTTTTTGAAGGTCACGACCCCCGAAAAGGAGATATAAAACCCAAGATCCATGGCGCGTTTTGCGGTTTCGAGCGTGCCGGTAAAACAATGCATCACCCCGCCGACGTGGTCGGCGCCCTCCTCTCGCAGGATTCGTAAGGTGTCTTCGGCGGCATCGCGCATGTGAACAATCAAAGGCTTGCCGCACTCGCGCGCGGCGCGGATGTGTTGCCGGAACCGCGCTTGTTGCCAATCCGAGGCCTTGTTGGTGCGGTAGTAGTCCAGCCCGGTCTCGCCGATGGCGACAACGCGCTCATCGCCGGCCTGCGCCACGAGTTCCTCAGCGGAAGGCTCGTGCGTTGCAGGCTCGTTGGGATGTACGCCGACGGAGGCGAAAATGTTCGGGTGTGTCTGCGCCAATGCAAGAACTTCGGGAAACTTCTCCAGGGACACCGCCACGCACAGCATATGCCCCACCCCGTTGTCCCGGGCATGTTTCAGTACGTTTTCCAGATTGGCGCCGAGGGGGTCGAAATTCAGGTGGCAGTGGGAATCAACGAGGTTCAGCACGCTACATGGTGTGGGTGGGGCGATCCGAGTTTAAGTGCCCGGCCAGAATGGTTTCAATTTTATTGCGCGCCACCCCGGAATCTTTTTCACTGAACTGGATGCCGATGCCGGCGGTGCGCCCGCCTTGAGCGCCCTGCGGCGTTACCCATACCACGTGACCGGCGACCGGGATCTTTTCCTTGCTGTCCATCAGGGTCAGCAGCATGAACACCTCTTCCCCAAGCTTGTAGGGGCGGTTGCTCGGCACGAAGATCCCCCCGCCCTTCACATAGGGCATGTATGCGGCATACAGGGCGCTTTTGTCTTTGATGGTCAGGGACAGCACGCCCGGGCGCGCCATCGGCACGGCCCTGACGGGTTTGGGGATCTTGGGTTTCGCGGGTTTGGTTCGTTCGTTCATTGAGTATTGATTAGTGTAGATGATCAGCGCGCGGCCCGGCACCAGCGGATAAGGACATCTTCCAGAATCAAACGCTCCTCCAAAGGCCCGGACAGCTGTTGTTTTAACTCAGAAACTACATCAAGAAATTCAAACAACTTTTTTAATTTTAAACTCTTTACCAAAGGTTGCAAGCGGGCGTGGAGATCGGGATTGGCCAGCGGCGCCGCACGAGAATCCTCCATCATGCCCGCCTTGATCAGGTCGCCGACAAAGCCGTACAGCCAGGATAAACACGCCTCGGCCCCGAGTTTTTTCCAACGTGCGGCGCATGCCACCGGCTCCTCGCGGCGGGCGTGGAGCGCCTCCATGTCCTGCAAAAGCTGATCACGGTGCGCCAGAAAATGATGTCGCGCCAGATGCACGGCCAGCAACGGGGCGCCTCCGGCCAGCTCCAGCAGGACCTTGTGGTCGCCGGGGACTTCTTGACGGGACCGCAGCCAGGTCAGCGCCTCGGACCGGCTTGGCGACGAAAACAGCACCCGCATACAACGACTTCGGATGGTGGCCGGCAACCGGGCAGGGCGGCTTGTCACCAGCAGGATAAAATTACCCGGCGGGGGTTCCTCCAGCAATTTGAGCAGGCCGTTGGCGGCGTTGAGATTCATGGCGTCCGCGGGGGAAAGAACCACCACCTTGTGCGCCGCGGTGTGCGCCCGCAAGACCAAAAAGTCTCTGAGTGCGCGCACCTGATCGATACCGATGGGCCTGCCTTCCTCAAGCGGCTCGACGGGGAAAAAATCAGGGTGGTTTCCGGCTTTGAATAAGCGACAGCTTTGGCAGTGGCCGCATGCTTCTCTCTCGGCACCCGGTTGCGCACATAAAAGCGCGTGCGCCAACCGTTGTGCGAAGGCGTGCTTGCCCAGGCCGGGTTGCCCGCATAGTAACAGTGCGTGAGGCAGTCGCTGAAGATCGCCGGCAAGCATGCCCCACTCCCTGCGATGCCAGGGATAATGCTCGGCGTGCAAAACGTCCGGCTCGGTCAATCCATTATTTTCGTGCATGGATTACCTCTTGCAGGATCTTGGCGATCTGCTGTTCCACCTGCTCCAGTTTCTGCCCGGCGTCCACGACCCGAATGCGTTCCGGCTCGCGCGCCGCCGCGTCCAGATACGCCTTGCGCACGCGTTGAAAGAATTCCCCGTCCTCCCGTTCAAACCGGTCGGGAGCGCTGCGATTGCCGGCGCGCTCCAACCCCACCTCAACCGGCACATCCAGCAACAACGTAAGATCGGGCCGCAAGTCGCCCTGCACCCAGGTTTCCAGAAGCGCGATACGCTCCCGGGGCACGCCACGCCCGCCGCCCTGATAGGCGTAGGTGGCGTCGGTAAACCGGTCGCAGAGCACGGTCTTGCCTTTCTCCAGCGCCGGTTTGATAAATTTATTCAAGTGTTCGGCGCGCGCGGCGAACATCAACAACAGTTCGCTTTCCGACGAGATATCGATATCGCGCGCATGCAATAACAATTCACGGATACGCTCGCCGAGTTCGGTTCCGCCCGGCTCCCGAGTGACGACAACTTTTCTGCCCGTCTGTTGCAACCATTTCTGCACGAATGCCAGATGGGTGCTCTTGCCCGCACCCTCCCCGCCTTCCAGCGTGATAAAGAACCCCCGTTGCATGTCGTCGCGTGCTACCTCTGTTTTGTCTTTTGTCCCGTTCGGCGCTTGCCGCCCAACTGATATTTCACTACCGCCGCGTTATGCTCTTGCAATGTCTCGGAAAACACATGGCTGCCGTCGCCGCGCGAAACAAAATACAAGGCCCGTGTCTCGGCCGGGTGCAGCGCCGCCGCCAGGGATTCGCCGCCGGGCATCGCGATGGGCGTGGGCGGCAAACCCCGGCGCGTGTAAGTATTATAGGGTGTATCTTTTCTCAGGTCTTTCAATCGAATATTGCCGTCAAAGGCCCGGCCCATTCCATAAATCACGGTTGGGTCGGACTGCAAGCGCATACCCTTCCGCAAACGGTTAATAAAGACACCGGCGATCAGGCGGCGCTCGTCGGCCCTGCCCGTTTCTTTTTCCACAATGGACGCCAAGATGAGCGCTTCCCGGGGGGTTTTGAGAGGAAGATCCGGCGCGCGGCCCTCCCATTCCATTTGCAGTCGCTGTTGCATTTTTTTGAAGGCGCGGGCAAGAATCATCAAATCGGTTTGGCCGGATGAATAATAATAGGTATCCGGATAAAACCGGCCTTCGGGATGGACCCCCGAATAACCGAGACGCTTCATGATCTCCCGGTCCGGAAGCCCGACAAGCGTTTGCTTCAATTTCGGCGCATTTTTAAGTGCCTCCCGAAACTGCCGGAACGTCCACCCCTCGATCAGCACCAGCGGGTACTCCACGACGCGGCCGGCCACGACCTGATCCAACAGCTCTCCGGCGGTGATTCCCCTGCGGAAACGATACTCCCCCGCCTTCAGATCGCGGCTGTGCCCGGAGAGATAGGTCAGCCAGACAAACGTGTTGGCCTCCGGAATAACGTTACGCTCCTGCAACTGGTGCGCGAAGGCACGCAGCGACGTGCCGGGCTTGACAACGTAGGTATCCGTTCCCGGATCCAGGGCATGGTTCCAGAACCAGAACAAATAAATTCCCAGCGCCGTTAATACCGTCGCCATCGCGACCAACAACGATCTGGCCGCGGTCGCCATAACGGCGTTATTTTGCCAACGCTTCTTGGATGGCTTGTGTGATTTTGCCAACGGGATATTCCTTGCTTCCCCTTTCGGGAGTGTTCCAGTCAAGTTTTTTTACGGGCCACAGCCCAATGAGGCTGTTGGTCAGAAAAAGCTCCTCGGCATAAAAAACGTCATCTTGCGTCACGCTTGCCACGCGGCACGGCAGCGATAATGCTTCCGCCTTCTCCAGCACCAGGGCGCGCATAATTCCTTCCACCCCGCACGTCGTCAGCTCTGGCGTCAACAACACGCCGTTTCGTACCAGAAAGAGATTACTCATGGTGGCTTCAATAACAAGCCCGCCTTCATCCAGCATCAGACCTTCGGCATACTCATCCCGCCATTCGGCGCGCGCCAACACCTGCTCCAAGCGATTGAGGTGCTTGATGCCGGCAAGCCGCGGATTGCGCGACAGCATTGTGCGGCACACCCGCACATCCACGCCGTTCACGGCATGGCTTTCCGGATACTCCGGCCAGGGCGACAGGCTGATCACGCGGGTCGGCGACATCACCTGAGGCGCTGCATAACCGCGCCCGGAGGCGCCGCGCGTCAGCACGATCTTCAGTACTGCGCGCTCGACGTCCTTACACAAGCGCCGGGCCTCTTCGCGTAATATCGCCTCTTCAGGAGGCGTGATGCCGAGACGGGCGGCGCCGGCGAACAGCCGCTGCATATGGCGTTCCCACCGCAACGGCCTGCCCTGCGACACGGCAAGGGTTTCAAACAAGCCGTCACCGTACTGAAAACCACGGTCTTGAATGGACACCCGGTCACCCGGTTCACCGTTGATCAAGGCAGAAACGGCGGCGTTCACGTCGCCTCCAACGCGGCCAGCAGGCCTTTGGCCTTGGCGCGCGTTTCCTGCAATTCCCGCTCGGGAACGGAGTCCGCCACAATCCCGGCGCCGGCGCGCAAATGAATGTCCTTTCCATTCTGGACCAGGGTGCGTATCAGAATGTTCAGGTCCAGACTGCCGTCGCGGTTTACGTAGCCCATGGAGCCCGTATAGGGGCCGCGCGCGGTTTGCTCCAATTCGGCGATGATCTCCATGCAACGCACCTTGGGGCAGCCGGTAATAGTGCCGCCGGGAAACAGGGCGCGGAAGATCTGCGCCGGCGTCACACCCTGACGAAGCTCACCGCGGATTTCAGACACGATGTGGTGCACATGGCGATAGGATTCGAGCGTCATGAGTTCGCTGACCTTTACCGTTCCCGGGCGGCACACCCGCCCAAGATCGTTGCGCTCCAAATCGATCAACATCACATGTTCCGCCCGTTCCTTGGGATGGCCAAGCAACTCACGCGACCAGGCGCGATCCTGTTCCGGGTCATTGCTGCGCGGGTATGTCCCCGCTATCGGCCGCGTGTGTACACGATTGCCACTGACGCAGACCAGCCGTTCCGGGGAAGAACTGATAATCGCCCGGTTATCGCCGAAGGTCATGAGACCCGCAAACGGCGCCGGGTTGGCGGCGCGCAGCCGGCGATACAAATGAACGGGACCGACCGGTGTTACCAACTCAGTCCGCCATAACCGCGACAGGTTGACCTGAAACACGTCACCCGCCCGGATGTAGTCCTGAACCCGGCGCACGCCGTCCAAAAATTGTTCGGGCTTTTCTTCTGAAACCGTTGTTATATCAAACGGCGTATTCTCGCCCGCGTGCAGGCTTTTAATATCGTCCTGCATGAGCGGCAACAAATCATGTTGCTTATCCGCCTCACAAACCAGATGTGCCGTACGCGTTGCATGATCTCGAATAACGGCAGCGGGGATTCGGGTCGCACAAGCGACCGGTAACATTCCATTGCACGGAATATCTACAAGAACAGGTTCGATCTCGGAAGCCAACTCATAACCCAGAAAAACAAACCAGCCGCCGGTAAAGGGCAATGGTATATGCTGCCGTGTCTTGTCCATTTCATGCGGCAGTGCGTCACGGCGCCATTCCCGGTCAAAGGCCTCGAGAAACCCGCCCTGCCCCAGAAATTCGTCGTTTCGACAAAGCCGGCGGTCGGCATCCAACGTGACCGTGCTTTCGGGGAAGGCAAACAAAATATCATAACGCGCCTGCGCCGTGCCATGAGCGACACTTTCAAGCAGATGGGGATAACGGTCGGGGCGTGCCTGGTGCAACGCGGTCAAATCAGGAAAGGTGTCCAGGGTCAGACAAACATACCCCGGAGACGGGAATTTTTCTTGTGCCAGTCCGATACTCACATGAATCGGCGCATCACAAGCGTGCCGTTGGTGCCGCCGAATCCAAAGGAATTGGAAATGGCCACTTCTATTTTCGTCTCACGCGCATGGGTCGGCACGTAATCAAGATCGCAATCCGGATCCGGCGTGACGAGGTTAATGGTCGGCGGCACAACCTGGTGATGAATCGCCAACGCCGTGTAAACCGCCTCGACACCGCCGGCCGCGCCCAGGAGGTGACCGGTCATGGATTTGGTCGAGCTGATCATGAGTTTGCGGGCGTGGTCGCCGAACGTCGTTTTGACGGCCAGGGTCTCCGCCTTGTCACCCAACTGGGTGGACGTGCCGTGGGCGTTGATGTATTGCACCTGCTCCGGATTCACGCCGGCGTTGCGCAGGGCATTGCTCATGCAACGCGCCGCGCCCTCGCCGTCTTCCGGCGGGCTGGTCATGTGATAAGCGTCGCCGCTCATGCCGAAGCCAATCAGTTCGGCGTAGATTTTCGCGCCGCGCCTTTTGGCATGCTCGAGTTCTTCCAACACCACGACTCCGGCACCCTCTCCCAGCACGAAGCCGTCCCGGTCCTTGTCCCAGGGGCGACTTGCCGTCTCCGGGCTGTCATTGCGCGTACTTAAGGCACGGGCATTGCTGAATCCGGCAAGGGCCGTCGGACTGATAGCGGCTTCCGCGCCGCCTGCGATCATGACGTCGGCATCGCCGTATTCGATCAAGCGGCCGGCGTCACCGATGGCATGCGTTGCCGTGGAACAGGCGGTCACCATGGCCAGGTTCGGTCCCTTGAGCCCGTACATCACCGACAGGTCGCCGGATATCATATTGATAATGCTCATGGGGACGTAAAACGGGGATACCCGCCGCGGCCCCCTTTTCTGGACCAACCTGGTCGTGGCTTCGATGGTATTTACCCCGCCGATGCCGGAACCGATGTGCACCCCGATGTTCGCCGCGTTGGCCTCTGAAATCTCCAGCCCGGAATCCTTAATGGCTTCAATGCCCGCCACCACGCCCAGCTGAATAAAACGATCCATCCGACGGGCCTCTTTGTCGGTGATGTACTTGGTGGGATCAAAATTTTTCACTTCACCGGCAATGGCGGAAGGATAGCCCGAGGCGTCAAAATGAGTTACCCGCGAGATGCCGTTCCTGCCGGCGACAATGTTTTGCCAGTTCTGGTCATGACCGATGCCGACGGGAGAAATAGCGCCCAGACCGGTGATCACAACGCGCCTTTTACCCAAAACAAATATCCTCTGGTATGTAACCTGGGAAATAAACCGCCGCCGCGAATAAAATCAAGAGGCCGTCACCACGGTTGTGGTTGACGGCCCCTTACTCAATACGAAACGAAGCAACGATCAGTTCAAATGGGAATTAATGTATTCAATGGCCTGCTGCACCGTCGTGATTTTTTCGGCTTCTTCGTCCGGAATCTCGCAATCAAATTCCTCCTCCAGCGCCATTACCAGCTCAACGGTATCCAATGAATCCGCGCCCAGATCGTCGACAAAGGAGGCGGAGCTTGTGACCTCTCCTTCGTTGACACCTAACTGCTCAACCACAATTTTCTTGACGCGTTCTTCAACACTACTCATGGCAGATTTTTCCTCCAAATATTGACGTTGCCGGCCCGTGAGGCCGCATAGTTAACACAATTTGCCTAAACCCGTCCAGCCGCCTACAAATCAACCTAATTCATGTACATGCCGCCGTTGACATGCAGCGTCATACCGGTGATATAGGCCGCCTGGGGTGACGCCAAAAACGCCACGGCATGGGCCACCTCCTCGGCCGAACCCAGGCGGCCGAGCGGAATCTGCTTAAATAACGCCTCTTTTTGCGAATCCGGCAGTTTGCGCGTCATGTCCGTGTCGATAAAGCCGGGGGCCACGACGTTGACGGTGATATTGCGGCTGCCCACCTCGCGCGCCAGCGAACGGGTAAACCCGATGATTCCCGCCTTGGCGGCGGCGTAATTGGCCTGACCGGGGTTGCCGGTAACGCCCACGACCGAGCTGACGCTGATGATCCGGCCCTTGCGCGCCTTGGTCATGGGGCGCAAGCAGGCCTTGCTCATGCGATACACCGACTTGAGGTCGGTGTCCAAAATGGTGTCCCAGTCCGCCTCCGACATGCGCAGCAACAGGTTGTCGCGGGTGATCCCGGCATTGTTGACCAGAATGGTCGGCGACCCCTCGTTTTTCTCCAGTTCCCCCAAAAGCGTCTCGATCGACGCCGCATCGGTGACATCCAGCACCATGCCTCTGCCATTAATACTTTTTTCTTTTAATAAGTTAGAGATTTTTTCTGCACCATTACTTGAAGTAGCGGTGCCGATGACCCGGGCACCCTGACGGCCCAATTCCCGGGCGATGGCAAAACCGATCCCGCGGCTGGCGCCCGTTACCAGGGCAATTTCGTTATCCAAAACCATTTTCTTGTAATTTCCCCATTTTTTACTGTTTATTCGTCGTGGGCAAAGCGGTGCGCAACGTGGGCGGATCATATACCGACAAGGTCTCCGTGCTCCGGGCAATGCGCTTGTTGAGGCCGGTCAATACCCTGCCCGGGCCGCATTCTACCAGCCGGGTGACCCCGTCCGTGACCATTTTCTGGACCGTTTCGACCCACCGAACCGGGGATACCAGCTGACGCACCAGGGCCTCGCGGATGGCCTGAGGCTCGGTTTCCGTCCGAACATGCGCGTTATGCAACACCGGAATTTTCGGGGGGTGGACGTCGACGTGGCGCAGGCGCTGCGCCAGCCGCTCGGCCGCCGGCTGCATCAGCTCACAATGAGACGGCACGCTCACCGGTAAGACCAGCGCCCGTTTGGCGCCGACTGTCTCGGCCTTTGCCACCGCGCGCTGTACCGCCGCGGCCGCCCCTGCGATCACGACCTGTCCGGGCGAATTGAAATTGACCGCCTCCAGCACTTCATTCTCCCTCACCTCCTGGCACAAGCGGCGAACGGCATCGTCGTCCAGGCCGATGATCGCCGCCATGCCGCCTTTTCCCTCCGGGACGGCTTCCTGCATGAAACGCGCGCGATCGGCCACCAACGGCACGGCATCGGCAAAACCGATGGCTTCGGCGCACACAAGCGCGGTGTATTCCCCAAGGCTGTGGCCGGCCATGGAAGCCGGCAACGGTCCGCCCTGAGCCCGCCACACCCGCCACACGGCCACGCCCGCCGCCAGCATGGCGGGCTGGGTGACCTGGGTCTGGTTGAGCTTCTCTTTCGGCCCGTTTTCAACCACCTGCCAGAGATCGAAGCCCAACGCCTGCGAGGCCTCGGCGAAGGTCTCTTTGACCTCGGCATACGCCTGCGCAAGCTCCTTGAGCATGCCGACTGACTGCGATCCCTGACCGGGAAATACAAAACCAAGTGACATACATTATTTACCTAATTTAAACCCTGACTTCCAACGCAGAGACGCAAAGTCGCAAAGAACGCAGAGAGATCAGAAATCTATAAATCTCTAACCAGAGCGATGATTGTGTTGTATATCTCTGACAATTTTCTACCATAAAAATCCTGATTCTCTTTGCGCTCTCTGCGTCTTTGCGTTGAGTGGTTATCTTAGAATTTCAGTAATACCGAACCCCAGGTAAATCCGCCGCCGAAGGCCTCCATCAACACGGTGTCGCCATGCTGGATGCGCCCGTCGCGCACGGCCTCATCGAATGCCAGCGGGATGGAGGCGGCCGAGGTGTTGCCGTGACGCTCGACGGTCAGCACCACCTGCTCCATGGGCAGCCCCAGTTTCTTGGCGGTCGCGCTGATAATGCGGGTGTTGGCCTGGTGCGGCACCAGCCATTTGATATCGGACTGACTCATATGGTTGGCTTCCAGGGTTTCGTCCACGATTTTTCCGAGGGTGGCGACCGCCACTTTAAATACGTCACTGCCCCGCATATTCATATAGGCCTCACCCTTGATCACATTGTCATAACCCCGGGAGATACCGGCGGGAACATTGAGCAGGTCTTTATATTGCCCGTCGGCGTGAAGATGCGAGGAAACAATGCCCGGCTTCTCGGCGGCGGCGAGGACCACGGCGCCGGCGCCGTCACCGAACAACACACAGGTGTTTCTGTCGGTCCAGTCGATAATACGCGAAAGGGTCTCCGAACCTACGATCAGGGCGCACTTTGCGGAATGGGTGCGGATAAATTTGTCGGCGACGGCCAGCGCGTAGACGAATCCGGTGCACACGGCCTGGACATCAAAGGCCGGGCATCCATGAATGTCCAGACGCTCCTGCAACAGACAGGCGGTGCTGGGAAAAATCTGATCGGGCGTG
>WGFP01000105.1 GCA_015492195.1 Acidiferrobacterales bacterium | reverse complement strand
TCCCAATACCGGCCGCGTCCATACGTCCTATCATCAGGCGGTGACCGCCACCGGCCGGTTGTCCTCCTCAGATCCGAATTTGCAGAATATCCCCATACGCACGGCGGAGGGACGGCGCATTCGTCAGGCGTTCATTGCCGAGCCGGGATATAAAATTGTTTCGGCGGACTATTCGCAGGTCGAGCTGCGCATCATGGCGCATCTCTCCGGTGATCCGGGCTTGATCAAGGCGTTTGCGCAGAACTTGGACGTGCATCGCGCGACCGCCGCGGAGGTGTTCGGCGTCGGTCCGGACCTGGTCACGGATGAAATGCGTCGTCACGCCAAGGCGATCAATTTCGGTCTGATCTACGGCATGTCGGCCTTCGGGCTCGCCCGCCAGTTGCGCATCGACCGCGCCGCGGCGCAGGAGTACGTCGAGCTTTATTTCAAGCGTTACCCTAAGGTCAAAGCGTATATGGACCGCACCCGCGAGCAGGCGCACGGGCAGGGGTATGTGGAAACCCTCTTTGGGCGGCGGCTGTACCTGCCCGAGATCAATGCCGGCAATCACATGCGGCGCCAGGCCGCCGAACGCGCCGCCATCAATGCGCCCATGCAGGGAACGGCGGCGGATCTCATTAAGCGCGCCATGCTGGCCGTGGACGCCTGGATCCGCCGCACCTCTGCCCCCGTGAAGATGATCATGCAAGTTCACGATGAGCTGGTATTTGAGATAAAAGAAGACGCGCTCGACGACGCCAAGGCGCATATCCGCCGCAGCATGGCGGAGACGGCGCGGCTGGATGTCCCGCTGGTGGTGGACATCGGCGTGGGCGACAACTGGGACGAGGCGCACTGAGGGCGGGCGAGTAACCGTACAAAGCTTATGAAAAAGAAGGTTTTTCCTACAATCTAAAGAGGTACAACTGGACGGTGAACCAAACGGAAGCCGGCCGGTCTATAATTTATGTTATTGGTTGGTTAATCATCATCCCCGCTTCACCTCCCTGAGCGGGGAGGTCCCGGAATCTCATTAATCATCCGGGACACGTTCGGCCCCGGACTCTCTCCCCTTGTTTCCGGGGCTTTTTTTATGCCGCCGAAGAGAATCTCCTTCAATAATCTTCCTAAATTGACGCCGATACGGACTGTTTGGTATACAAGCGGCCCTCATTAATATCGAGCGTTACCTGTACCCGTTCTAAGGGGAGGAAAGATGAGTAAGTTCTTGAAGGTGCTAAGTATAGGGCTGTGGCTCGTGGCTTTTATCGGGCCGGCCCAGGCGGGTGGCGGTAATGTCGCGGCCGGCAAGGCCAAAGCGGCGGCTTGCCAAGGATGTCACGGCGTGGACGGCAACGGCGGCGCGGATCCCTCTTGGCCGAAACTTGCGGGGCAGGACGCGGATTACATCGCCAAACAGTTGGCGGATTTCAAGTCAGGTGCCCGCAAGGACCCCATCATGGGAGGTATAGCCGCGGCGCTGACGCGGCAGGACATGAAAGATCTCGGAGCTTATTACGCCAGCCGCAAGATCAAACCGGGCGCGGCCAGGAGTAAAAAACTGGCGGAGCTCGGCGAGAAAATTTATCGCGGCGGCAACGCCAAGACCGGGGTTTCGGCGTGCATGAGTTGCCACGGTCCCTCGGGCCACGGCATTCCCCCGCGCTTTCCTCGTGTCTCCGGCCAGCGCGTGGCCTATACGGTGAAGCAGATGATGGCCTTCAAATCCGGCAAGCGCGCCAATGACGGCGGCACCATGACGCGTATCGCCTTCCGCATGTCGGAGGCCGAGATCAGGGCGGTGGCGGAATACATGGCCGGACTCCACTGATTTCCGTTTGTATCAATCAATGAAGCACGCCCGGTCGCCCGATGTGATACCCCTGCGCGTGATCCACGCCCATCTGCTTCAGCAGATTCAGGGTTTTCTCGTTTTCCACAAATTCGGCGGTGACCCGCATATCCAGAGCGCGCGCCATTTCGGTCATTGATTTGACCAGGGCCTGATCGCGGGGGTTCTGATCCAGGTTTTGCACAAAGACACCGTCGATTTTGATGGTGTTGATGGGCATGATCTTGAGATAACTCAACGAGGTAAAGCCTGACCCGAAATCGTCCAGGGCGAACCGGCAGCCGATCGAGGTCAGTTTTTGCATAAATTTCACCGCGTCGTAGATATTAACCAGTGCGCTGGTTTCGGTGATTTCAAAGATGAGCCGCGTTGGGTCCGCTCCCGTTTCGGAAATGATGGCTTTGATGCTGTCGCAGATGGCGATGTTGTTGAATTCATAACCCGACAGATTGATCGCAAGATGTACCTCACGTCCTTGGGTTTTCATCTCGATTTGTTTCTCACAGGCTATACGCACCACGTGTTTGTCGATCTCCTCGATTAATCCAAAACGCTCGGCGGTTTCCAGGAACTCTCCCGGCGGAATTAACTCGCCGTCGGTGTCCTCCATCCGCAGCAGGGCCTCATAGATCTCAGTCCCGTTGTTTGAGATCGGGAGGATCCGCTGGTAAAGCAGGCGAAAACGATTTTCTTTCAATGCCCGCTTGATCCGCTCTTCCCAACGCATCGACACCTTCATCTTGTCCAGTTGTTCGTCGGCTTCGGTGAAGACATGGACACGATTGCGTCCCTTTTCCTTGGCGCGATACATGGCGAGGTCGGCCCGGGTCAACAGGTTGCCCACGTTTTTGCTGTGATCCGGACAGGCGGCTATCCCGATACTTCCGGTTGTATGCAACAGCTGCCGTTCAATTTCAATGTCTGCTGCGGCAAGCCGCTTAAGCAGGCGCTTTGCCACCGACTCCGCATCTTTTGGCGGTGTTTCGGTGAGCAGAATGCCGAATTCATCGCCGCCCAGACGACCGATGAAATCCGTCTCCCGCATTTCATTCATCAGGAGCGCCGCCACGCGCATCAGAAAGCGATCTCCCACGTGATGGCCAAGGGTGTCGTTGACGTATTTGAATTCATCCAGGTCAAGAAACAGCAAACTCATGTGGTGTTTATAACGGACGGCATGTTGAATCCATTTATCGAGCTCGGCATGAAACCGCCGCCGGTTCATCAGGCCCGTCAGGGGATCGTGATCAGCCAAATGGGAAAGGCGCGCCCGCGTGCGTTCCCGTTCGTTGGAAAGTTCTGCGAGTTTGGCGGACATGTCGTTAAAGGTCGCGGCCACGGATGCAAGCTCATCACGTCCCCGAATGGGAATCTGGTGACCCAAGCGGCCAGCGGAGATCATTTTGGCGCCCCGGCGCAGATCATTGACGCTGCGGGTCAAGTAGTAGCCGAGGGCGAATGCAAGAAGAGCACCTGCAAACATTAATGCGCCGGCTATGATCAGGCTGTTTTGCCGCACCTTCGCGACGGCGGCATTGATCTCGGTTGTGGAGAAACCAAGCGTGGAGGTCAGAATGGTTAAAGTGGCCCATACCAGAGCGCCGATCAGCGCCATTTCGATCAAGAGAATGCCCAGCACTATTTTGTGGCGAAAGGACAGCACCATTAGAATAGTCCGCCGGTTTTTGTGGGCCGGGATCCTGCGGATTCGCGATTCCAGCGCCGGACGAGATCGGTTGCCGCGTACGACGGCATGGCACCGAAGAGATATAAAGGATAAACCGTCGCAGATGACTGGATTGCATCCGCAGTATGCGTCCCCTCTTCCCACGGGACCCCCGCAGGCAGAAGGGCGAGACAGGATAAATATGTGATGCGCGCGCTTGGTGTTGCAAACCGCATCCTTGCACCCCCCTCGAAATAAGTTATTGCTTGCGTGCAATAAGTGCGCCACCGTCCTTGTGCCGAAAGGGTAAGCGCATCTATAAATAATTATAGTGATCCCCGGAGTAGCCCCGCCAGTTTTTGTTGTCTTTTATCTGTGGTTCGGAGCGACCACTGCCGTTAATCGGCATATTGGGCTGCGCGCCTTTGCGCAGATTGTCCGGATGTGCCGAGGAACGACAGGTTATTAGGATTAAATATCTATTAATTTCAATAGGATAGATAATGTGAGACGGTGGCACAAGTATTGCTCATATACAGGTAGCGAGGCGGTACCGAATTAGTTGAGGGCCCCGGTCAGGGGAAAGGAGCAACGAGATGCTTAGCCACATTGTCAGCCTGGTGAAAAGCTATGAACACGAATACGGCCTGCGGCCGAACGTGGTCTATATGAATGAGACCCATTATGGCTATCTGCGGGAGGAGTTGCCCGGTGTGCGCGACCATCATGACGTCGTTGCCATCCTGGGCGTGGACATCGCCCTGAACGATGAGTCCATGCACCCGCAAGTGGCGACGGTGCGATTCGCCTCGGAAAATATTCTTGTAAGCTGAGTTAACAGGCCGCACTTTGGTGCGGGGTGCGCACGCGGGCCGGGATTTATCTCGGCCCGTTTTTATTTTCGCGGGTTTAAAGCGTTGCGAAAACCTTTTCCGCGGCGTCCAGGGTTTTGCGGATATCCGCTTCCGTATGAGCCATCGAGACAAACCCGGCCTCGAAGGCCGACGGCGCCAGATACACGCCGGATTGCAGCATGCCGTGGAAGAATTTCTTGAAGCGTTCCACATCACAGGCCGTCACTTGTGAAAAGCGGGTGACGGTGGTTTCGCGGGTCGGGGATGTTTCCGATGAGATGAAAAACAGGCCGAACATGCCGCCCACCGCCTGAGTCGTGAACGGAATGCCGGCCTTGGCCGCGCGCTCCAACAGGCCATGGACCAGGGCGGCGGTCTTAGTGGTAAGCGCCTCGTAGAAGCCTTCCTTGGATACTTGCTTGAGGGTGGCGAGCCCCGCGGCCATCGCCACGGGATTGCCGGAGAGGGTGCCCGCCTGATACACCGGTCCGTCCGGAGCGATACGGTCCATGATCTCCGCGCGCCCGCCGAAGGCGCCGACCGGCAGACCCCCGCCGATGACCTTGCCGAGCGTGGTGAGGTCCGGTTTGACGGCGTACAGGCCTTGGGCCCCATGCAGCCCCACACGGAAGCCGGTCATCACTTCATCAAAGATCAGCAAGGCGCCTTTGGCGCTGCATTGTTCGCGCAATTCCGTCAGGAAGCCCGGCACCGGCGGCACGCAGTTCATGTTGCCGGCCACCGGCTCGACAATCACGCACGCGATTTCCTCTCCGCTTTTGTCGAAGGCCTCGCGGACCTGAGCGATGTTGTTGTACTCGAGCGTGAGAGTATGGGCCGCAAGATCCTTCGGCACCCCGGGCGACGTGGGCACACCCAGCGTGAGCGCGCCGGAGCCGGCCTTGACCAATAGCGAGTCGGAATGGCCGTGGTAGCAGCCCTCGAATTTGATGATCTTGTCGCGACCGGTGAAACCGCGCGCAAGACGAATCGCGCTCATGGTGGCTTCGGTCCCGGAACTGACCATTCTCACCTTTTCGATCGAGGGCATGAGCGAACAGATCAGCTCCGCCATCTCTATTTCGATCTGTGTCGGGGCGCCGAAACCCAGCCCCCGTTTCGCCGCATCCATGACGGCCTGAGTCACCGCCGGATGGGCGTGCCCCAGGATCATCGGTCCCCAGGAACCCACGTAATCGATGTACTTGTTTCCGTCCTCGTCCCACACGTAGGCGCCCTGCCCGCGGGTCAGGAACACGGGATCACCGCCTACCCCCTTGAAGGCGCGGACCGGTGAATTGACCCCGCCGGGGATATGTTGTTGCGCTTGCTTGAAGAGCGTCGAAGATTTGTTGGTCATTGTTTTATTCAAAACAAAATGGACAGGATTTACAGGATTAACAGGAACAAAGAATAAGAAATAAACAGGATAAACAAGATTAACAGGATTTAAACTGGGTTAAAGTAAATTATCTGTAGATTGCACGAATTTTCGTAGATTGAATTTTTTGCCATACAGAATCTCTGTAGATCTGCTAAATCTGCGGATAGATCTAATTATAAAAAATATTTTTAATAATCCTGTTCCATCCTGTTAATCCTGTCCAAGTTTCTGATCAAAAAACTATTTGTCGGTGAAAAGCTTGGCATAGTCCCTGGCGGCTGAACGGATATCCGGCCGGTTGAAGATTCCTTCAATCACGGCCAGGGAATCGGCGCCCGCGGCAATCAGGGAAGCGCCATT
>WGFP01000104.1 GCA_015492195.1 Acidiferrobacterales bacterium | reverse complement strand
TTGCAAAGGCAAAAAAGGAAGCGTTTAATTCAGTCGATGTACAATTGCTTGATACGACTACTGTAATGAATAGTGGAAAGTCCCTTTATTCGACGCTAAGGGTTTGAATTAAGTGTCAAGTTATTAATAACCCCTAAAAGTTCCGTTACAACGGAGCTTTTAGGTCTTCGAAATGTAGTTATATGTAAGGAAAGAAAAACTAATGTTCATCGTTATCTTCAGGGCAAAAATTGCGGGACTGGATGAAGAGTACCATCGTATGACAGCACGAATGAGGACGCTGGCTGAGCAAAAATACGGATGCTCGGGGGTTGTTTCTGTTACAGAAGACGGTGAAGAAATATCAATTTCATATTGGAAGAATCAAGAGCAAGTCAAGGCATGGAAAAATGATGCCGAGCATATTGCCGCTCAGGAAATGGGTAAATCCAAATGGTATAAGTGGTATAAAGTTCAAATTGCAGAGGTTGTGAGGGAGTATGAAAGTAACACATAACAAATCATTCAAGTTCGCTCCCTTCGGTCGCCGGACACGCTAACGCGCGCCGCTTAATTTTGTCGTTAGACAGTTGGTTTTAACCCCTGTAGATGCAGCCGAGCATCGCAGCTGAAAAAGGAGCAGCCCTTTAGGGTGCGCGCAGGGATGCACGCACGAGCCAGAGGGTTATGGATGATCGCCTTCTGGCGACGCAATATATTTCTAAATGTCAAAAGACCTAAAATTTATCTATCCTGATTGGTCCGCGCCAAGAAATATAAAAGCCATCACCACAACTCGTGTTGGTGGCGTCAGCTGTGGGCCTTTCGATTCTTTTAATCTTGGTGATCGCGTTGGTGATGATGCGGACAATGTGCGCCGGAATCGTGCGCTCTTGCATGAGGCGCTTAACCTGCCTTCCGAGCCGGTGTGGCTGAAACAGGCGCACAGCACGAATGTTGTGGATGCTTCGAAGGTGGAAACCGGTATCGAGGCGGATGGAGGTTACACGGATCAACCTGGGGTGGTGTGCGCCGTGTTGACCGCCGATTGTTTGCCGGTATTTCTTTGCGACAAAAAAGGAACAAAGGTGGGGTTGCTGCACGCGGGTTGGCGTGGCTTGGCGGCCGGTGTCATTGAAGCGGGGATTCGCCGCATGCGGCTACCTGCCGCGGAAATATTCGCCTGGCTCGGGCCGGCGATCGGCCCTGCTTCTTATGAAATCGGCGATGAGGTGAGGCAGGCCTTCATCCAGAAAGACCCTGACCTTGCCAAGGCATTTGCGCCATCGCAAAGTGGCCGTTGGCTGGCGGATCTGTACGCCCTGGCGCGGCGAGCGCTGCGTGCCCAGGGTGTGCGCATGATTTCCGGTGGCGACCGTTGCACTTTTCGTGAGTCTGAGTGGTTCTTTTCCCACCGGCGTGACGGCGCCTGCGGGCGTATGGCCTCCCTGATCTGGCTGGATGAAAGCCGTTAATCAGGTATCATCCGTCGTTTCCTGTTTACTGATAAATACCGCCAATGCCGCTTCTAGCGTGGATCATCGTATTTACCGCCGTCGGGGGCGTGCTCAGCGTCCTGATGGCTTCCGTTTTCCTGCTGCTACCGCAGGGCTTCAGGGCGCGCCTGTTGCCGGCGCTCGTCAGCTTCGCCATCGGCGCCTTGCTGGGGGCGGCGTTTCTGGCCTTGCTGCCTGATGCCATTATCGAGGTAGGGACCGAACAGATCCATTTCATGGGCATCGTGGTGTTGCTCGGGTTGCTGGCTTTTTTTCTGTTGGAAAAGATGATCATCTGGCGCCATTGCCACAGTCATGACTGCGAAGTACATGGAAGCACGAGTGTCGCGGGAGATGTGACGGTACATTTTATTAGTATCGAGCAGGCGCAAACAAAAGCTACCGGCAATCTTATTCTGATCGGTGACGGCATTCATAATCTGCTTGACGGGGTTCTGATTGCCGCGGCCTTTCTCACCGACATTCATCTTGGCATTGTGACCAGCGTCGCCGTGATCGCCCACGAGATTCCGCAGGAGGTGGGCGATTTCGCCATTTTGTTGCAGAGCGGTTTCAGCCGGGCGAAGGCGTTGCTGTATAACGTGCTGACAAGCCTAACGACGGTGATCGGCGGCGTGGCCGCCTATTTTGCACTCGCCGTCGTGGAAGGCATGGTGCCTTATGTGTTGGCCGTCGCCGCCTCGAGCTTTATCTATATTGCGGTCGCCGACCTGATACCGGGATTGCATAAGCGTCCCGAGTTCAGCGCCACTGCGCAACAAGTGGCGCTGATCATTCTCGGCGTGGTGGTGATTTACGTGGCCCATTCCACGCTGCATTAAGCTTTACAAGCTGACATAACCCTCGCGCTTTAAGCGTTCGATTTCGGCCGGCCCGAAAGGTACAAATTCAATAAAATCGGGAATGTCCTCATCCTTGATATTGCGCTTGCGCATCGCCGTTTTGCATATTTTTATTTCGATTATGCCGTCGGCGTCCAGGCGCGCGGCCCGGTCCACCAGCTTTTTATATCGGGCGTAATTTTTCTTGACGAAGATCTCCACCTCCGGTCCGTGCAGGACCAGCGCGATGCCGCTGGAGTTGTCGGACAGGTGCGTGGTTTTTGCCAGTTGCTCCGCGCGCGTCAACAGTGCGTCAATTTCCTCCCGGGTGTGCAAGCTGATGTTGAACATATAGCGCCCGCCCTTGGCGGGTTTGGAAGAAGGCTGCGTGATGGACGGCGGTTCCAAAGCGACCGACTGCGACGACGAGGTGCTAGTGTAGTAATACAGGCCCCCCGCCAGCGCGGCGATCAGTATTAAGGAACCCAGGACGAGATTGCGCATGGCGCCGGAGATTCTCCAGGGTTTATTGTTTTAAGACGCCAGTATAACGGAAATTATTTCCATGTGTATCATAGAGTTGTAATCATTAATTCCCCTCTACCGGGAAACTGTAAGGATGCAAGATCTTCTGCGTCAATATGAGTTGTGGATCGTTGCGGCAGTTGCCGCGCTGGCGTTGTTGTCCGGCCTCGCCGGGTATTTGTTACACCTTAACCGTAAGCTCAAGGACTCCGAGCAAAAGCTGAAGCTCATCACCGCGCAGCTGGAAAAATCGAATACAAAGTTGCAGCGGCTTTCCACCGTTGATGGACTGACCCGGATTTCAAACCGCCGCCTGTTCGATGAAACGCTTGCCAGGGAGTGGGCGCGCGCCGTGCGCAGCGAGACGCCAATCGCCGTGATCATGGTCGACATCGATCATTTCAAGGCCCACAACGACAAGTACGGGCACCAGGCCGGCGACGAATGCCTTAAGCGGGTGGCGGCGATACTGGATAAGATTGTCCACCGCGCCACCGATCTTGTGGCGCGCTATGGCGGCGAGGAATTCGCCGTGATCCTGCCGGACGTGGACCTGAAGGGCGCCTCGGCGGTTGCGGAGAGGATGCGCGTGGCGGTAGAGAATCTTAAGTTGCCGCACTGTCATTCCGTGACCGGCCATGACGTCACCATCAGCCTCGGTGTGGCCGCCGTCGTTCCTGCCAAGGATTCAACGTCACATGAGTTGGTCGCGGCGGCGGACCAGGCGCTTTACCGCGCCAAGGCGGTCGGTCGCAACCAGGTCATCGAGGCGTAATATTATGGAAGGTCTGATTAATTCCTGAGCCGTCATTCCGGCGCAGGCCGGAATCCATAAAGATCAAAGACCTGGATGCCGGATCAAATCCGACATGACGAATTGATCAGAGCTTCCTAGGCTAATCCGTTATACGCAGCGACAGGTCTGTCGCGGTGACGTTTTTAGTCAAGTCGCCGATGGAAATGTAGTCCACGCCGGTTTCGGCGACGGCGCGGATATTATCTAACGTGATGTTGCCGGAGGCCTCAAGCTTGATCTTCCCGCCGCACTCGGCGACCGCCGTTTTAAGATCTGATAAATCGAAATTATCCAGCAACAAATGGTCCGCGCCGGCGGCGACCGCTTCGCGCACCTGATCCAGATTCTCGACCTCGATTTCAACGGGAACATTCGCTGTTCCCCGTGTCTTGGCGTTGTGAACCGCTGTTGCGATGGAGCCCAAGGCCGTGATGTGATTTTCCTTGAGCAAGATGCCGTCAAAAAGCCCCATGCGATGATTTTGCCCGCCGCCGCATTTGACGGCGTATTTCTGGGCGGTGCGCAAGCCCGGAAGCGTCTTGCGCGTGTCGAGGATGGTCGCCGGCGTGCCGCGCACGGCTTCGACGTAGGCGTGCGTGCGCGTGGCGGTGCCTGAGAGGGTCTGCAAGAAATTCAGCGCCGTGCGCTCGCCGGTCAGCACCCCGCGTGCAGGGCCCTGGATGCGGCACAAGACCTGACCCGCGCGTATCGCGTCGCCGTCTCGCACCTGCCAGGTGATACGGATGTCGCCGTCAATTTGCCGGAAGACTTCGTCGAACCAGGCCCGGCCGCAGAGGATAGCTTCGTCGCGGGAAATAACCTCGGCCGTGACCCGCCTGTCCGCCGGGATGAGATTTGCCGTGAGATCGCCCGGCCCGATATCCTCGGCCAATGCTCGGCGTACAGTCTCTGAAATATCGTCGGGCAGCATGCCTAACCTTGTTTGTATATCACATCCGCAGATTTCACAGATCATGAATAAATATTAAGAAAAGTTCTGATTAATTGAACTTGAACCGCCAAGACGC
>WGFP01000103.1 GCA_015492195.1 Acidiferrobacterales bacterium | reverse complement strand
ATCTCCGCCTATGCCACCATCGTGCGTGAGAACTCGATCATGCGCCAACTGGTGCAGGCCGCGAGCGACATAGGCAACAGCGCCTACGCACCCGAAGGCCGCACCGCAGGCGAGCTGCTTGATCAGGCCGAAAAGCGCATTCTTGACATCAGCGAAAAGGGCGCCCGCCGCCGCGGTGGATTTACGAAATTAACCTCGTTGTTGAGCGCCGCCGTTGAGCGCATCGACACGATGTTTCGCTCCCAAAGCTCGATCACCGGCGTGCCCACGGGGTTTACCGATCTCGACGGAATGACGTCCGGGTTGCAGCCTTCCGATCTAATTATTATCGCCGGCCGGCCCTCCATGGGAAAAACCTCGCTCGCCATGAACATCGCCGAGAACGCGGCGGTGGGGCAAAAACTGCCGGTTGCGGTGTTCAGCATGGAAATGCCGGGCGCGCAACTGGCCATGCGCATGATGGCCTCGTTGGGGCGGATAAACGCACACCGTGTTCGCACGGGCAAATTGAAAGATGAAGACTGGCCCAGGCTGACGTCCGCGGTGACGCTCTTGAACGACGCCCCGATTTTTATTGACGACACGCCGGCCATCACCCCCATGGAGCTTCGTGGCCGCGCGCGGCGCCTAAAGCGTGAACATGGCCTGGGTCTGATTATCGTGGACTATCTTCAGCTAATGCAGTCCACGGAGATCAACGAGAACCGCGCCACCGAGATTTCCAATATCACGCGCGCGCTCAAGAGCCTGGCCAAGGAGCTGAACGTGCCGCTGATCGCCATGTCCCAGTTGAATCGCAGCCTGGAACAAAGGACCGACAAGCGGCCCGTGATGTCGGATCTTCGCGAGTCCGGGGCGATCGAGCAGGATGCCGACGTTATCTTTTTCATTTATCGCGACGAGGTCTATAACGAAGACAGCCCCGACAAAGGGACGGCCGAGATTATCATCGGCAAACAGCGAAACGGGCCGACCGGAAAAGTTTTGCTCACCTTTCTCGGTGAATACACCAAGTTTGAAAACTACACGAGCGCCGGTTACGACAGGGATTTTGAATGAGCAGACCGGCGCGCGCGCTGCTTGACGCGCAGGCACTACGCCACAACCTCCAGCAGGTTCGCCGACACGCCCCCCGTTCCAAGGTCATGGCCGTGGTCAAGGCCAACGCCTACGGACACGGCCTGAGCTGGGCCGCCAAAATCCTCGAAGACGTGGACGCCTTTGGCGTTGCCAGCGTAGAAGAGGGCATGGAATTGCGCGCCGCCGGCGTGACCCGACCCATCTGTTTGCTTGAGGGGTTTTTCGGCGCCGATGAGATTCCTTTGCTCGGCCGGCATCAGCTGGCGGCGACGATTCACGAACAAAGCCAGTTACAGGCGCTTGAGTCCGCATCAGGGGCCGCGCCGATTGCGGTCTGGGTCAAGATCGACACCGGCATGCATCGCATCGGTTTTGCGCCGGAGGAAGTGCCGGGGGTACTGGCGCGGCTCAAGGCCTGTACTGCGGTGGCGGAGATCCGCGTCATGTCGCATTTTGCCAACGCCGACAATAAATTTGATTCCACCACCCAATCTCAGATCGAGCGCTTCATGCCGCTTTGTCAGGGGTTGGAGGGCAGCCTGGCGAACTCGGCGGGCATCTTGGCCTGGCCGGACAGCCATCTCGACTGGGTGCGCCCGGGCATCATGCTTTACGGGGCGTCGCCCTTGATCGGGCGTCACGCCCGTGACCTGGATCTGATGCCGGTCATGACGCTGCAAAGCGCCCTGATCGCCGTCCACCGGCGACGAAAAGGCGAGGCCGTGGGCTACGGCGGTGACTGGTTGTGCCCGGAGGACATGACGGTCGGCGTGGCGGCCGTGGGCTATGGAGACGGGTATCCGCGCCATGCCCCGCCGGGCACGCCGGTCCTGGTGAACGGCAGACGCACGCCCCTGATAGGCCGGGTTTCCATGGACATGATCACCCTCGACCTGCGCGCGCAGCCCGAAGCCAAAGTGGGCGACCCCGTGGTGTTGTGGGGCACCGGTCTGCCGGTGGACGAGGTGGCCGCTCAGGCGGGGACGATTTCCTATGAACTCTTGTGTCACGTGGCCGAGCGCATTCCGCGTGTCCCCTTCGAGGGCGGCGCGGTGACCGATACAAACGCGCGTACCTCGCCGTGAACAAGGTCAAATCGGTATTTACCTGCAACGAGTGCGGCGCGCAAACGCCCAAGTGGACCGGTCAATGCCCGGCCTGCGGCGCCTGGAACACCTTAACCGAAACGGCGGTTGCGTCTTCCCGTTCCTCTTCGGCGCGCATGGCGCGGCTGGTGCCGGCATCGTCATCGGGCGTGCAGACCCTTGATGCCGTTTCGCCTTCCGCGATCGACCGCCTTTCCACCGGGATCAACGAACTCGACCGGGTACTGGGCGGCGGGCTGGTCAATGGTTCCGTAGTGCTGATCGGCGGCGATCCCGGAATCGGTAAATCCACGTTGCTGCTTCAGGCGCTGGTCGCGCTTAGCAGGCATGCCGGCACGCTGTATATCACCGGCGAGGAGTCCGCGGACCAGATCGCGCTGCGCGCCCGGCGGCTCGGGTTGATGGCCGCTTCCTCCGCAGAAAAAAAATCGGCAAAGCAGGAAGGCGGGCTGCGCCTGCTGACGGAAACCCAGATCGAGACGATTATCGACAACGCCAGATCCGAGGCCCCCCAGGTGAT
>WGFP01000102.1 GCA_015492195.1 Acidiferrobacterales bacterium | reverse complement strand
CTAAAAAACAGGCCCTGTCATCAGGGCCTGTTATATACATACATTTTGTTGTTATTTGATCCGGTTTTATTTTTTATTAGGAACCGGCTCCCCAGTGGTGATTCGGGCAGAGGCCCAAAACACGAGCCTGGGACAATATCGAAAAGCCCGGGCCATGTCCAGTTGGTGTTTTTGCCCGCCAGGCTGCGTCAAGGCACGGCAGGTGGCGTATCGGGCCACCCCTGGATAAATTTCCTCTGCTTCCAGTTATAGGTGCGCAGATACGAAGGCCGGCCGGGCTCAAATTCCCCCGCCTCGACAATGGTGTAGACGGTCGGTTCACTGCAACTGAAGGCGTAACGCTCGGCACGGTGGTTCAGTTTTAAAGAAACGATATTTCCGATCTCGCAGGGTATGCCGCCGTGTTTTCTATAGCGCGCCAGCGCAAGGCCGCCCAACAGCTTGAGGTCCGCATCCAGGCTTTTATGGGTGCGCGTGCCCTCCTTCATCACGGGGGAATTGTTCACGGCAGTGGTTGTCGCAAGAGATGAAGAGACGCCCCGGCCGGGCAGACCGACCACCTTGTTTTCGAATCGGCTTTCAAGGATCTCGAGTATGCCGCTGCGCGCGAGTTGTTGATAGGCCATGTTGCCGGTGAAGATGATTACCGTTGCCCATAACAGAATACACAGGGCCCGCGCCGCTCCGCCGCGTGCGCGCGCGGCGAGATAGGGAATGAACCCCGCCGTCAGATAAGCAAGGGGATGGCCCCGGGCGATAAAGGTGCCGCTGTTCGTGGCGATGGCCCGCAGGTGGGCGATGCGTCTGCTGAGGGAGGGTGTGGCCGAAATTAATTCAATAAAAGACGTCCAAAAGCCGCGGGAGTTCGCGCTTTGCGCGGCGAATTGGGCGACATTAAAGGATTTCCAGCGACGGCTTCCGCTTGCCCACACCGCGAGCGCATAAGCCGCGTCCACGTTGGTCTTGGAGGCGGCAAGGCCGTATCTGTCGTAGGTATAGATGTTCGCCCGGGCGAAGGCGGGTCCGAGAAGCGGCAACACCGTGGCCGGAAACAGGAAGAACGCCCAACGGGCATAGCGGTCGTGTATCCGCCCCAATTCATATCCCATATAAAAATCGATCGCCCCCTGTCGCTCGGTGAGGGCGCCGATCAGTTCGCCGTTGAGCGCCAGGTAGTCTTTGCCGTGAAAGCGCAGGCTGAAGGAGTTTCCAAGCTTTGTATTCTGATACAGATATGCCACGGGCGGGTTTTCGATCTTGAGCCGCTTGCAAACGGCCTTGAGGCGCGCGTACAGGTCCGGATATTGTTTGGGACCGATTTCCACCGCGTGACCGCGCAGATAGGCCACTCGTCCGGCATTGCGCAGGTACAGTACGGCATGGATTAAAATAACGATAACGGCAAGTATTATAATTTGGTATTCACGGCCGAGCCCCGGAAAGTAACGATCAGCGGCAACGTGCGCCAGCAACACCAATCCCAGCCAAAATAGAGAGGAAAAAACCACCATTGCCGCCAGCAGTGATTTTTGATGTGGGTAAGAGGTAACCATTTGGGAATTGTTGTCGCTTGGGTTTGCCCTTTGCTCAGAGGATTGAGCGGCATCCCAGGTAAGCGAGGAATCGTATTGTTGGATTGCTTGATTCAAATCGTTTCAACGCACTATGTTCAGAAAAAGATATAGAAGCAGAATCGGATGGGGGTCCCATTTATCACGGTGGGGTTCGGGTATTCGCTGGATTTTGCGCATCTTCCTGATTCTGTTGATAGCGGACCTTTTCTATCTTGCCGCGACGTGGCCTGACTGGAAACGGATAGCCGCCGGCCCGATTCCGAAATCGAGCTTCATTAATGAGTATAAAAAACAGCGACTAAAACACAAGGACTGGTCGGCATTGCGCTGGCGCCCCGTGCCCTTGGCCAAAATCCCGAAGCACCTCATCCGCGCGGTGATTGTGGCGGAAGACAGCCGTTTTTACGAGCACAGCGGTTTTGATCTGATCGCCTTCAAGGAAGCCATGAGCTACAACCTGGAGGAAGGCAAATTTGTTCTTGGTGCCAGCACCATCTCGCAGCAGACGGTCAAGAACCTGTTTTTGAGCGCGTCGCGTAACCCGGTGCGTAAGTGGCATGAGCTGATTCTGACGTGGGGCATGGAGCAAAACCTGAGCAAGAGACGGATCCTCGAGATCTATCTCAATATAGCCGAGTTCGGCCGCGGCATTTACGGGGTGCAGGCGGCGGCGCAGGCCTATTGGGGAATACCGGTGAGCCGGTTGTCGCTGTGGCAGGCGGCGGAGCTTGCGGCCACCCTGCCTGGACCGACCAAGCATAATCCGGCCACGCGCACCCCCTATTTTAAGAAACGCGTGCAGAAAATTCTTGGCTTAATGTGGCGTTTTAATACGGGTCGTTCTTGGTCCGCGTCCGGTGGAAATGCTGAAATGGCGACGGATGGTTCGGGCCGTAACCTGCCGCCGGTTCTGGACCTGTCGGTATCCGGCAAGCGCATATGATTTAAAGAACCCCTGAAATATGAGTTTTCACCGCAGAGCACGCAAAGATCGCAGAGGATTTTTCGTTAATTTTCCCTTGCTTTTCTCCGCGTCCCTCGCGCTCTTTGCGGTGAACAATCAGTAAATCAGCACTTCCTTAATCCCTTTCCTGCCGTGCACCCGGAAGCGGGGGCAAGGTATAATCCGCCGTGAACTTTCAGGGCGAAAAAGCCGGTTGCCAACAAGAAGATTCCCCTTGACATTCCAGGACCTCATACTCGCACTCCAGCAATACTGGGCCCGTCAGGGTTGTGTGGTTTTGCAATCCTATGATGTAGAAATGGGGGCGGGCACGTTTCACACCGCGACTTTTCTGCGCGCCCTGGGCCCCGAGCCGTGGAAGGCCGCCTACGTGCAGCCCGTACGCCGTCCCAAGGACGGCCGCTATGGCGAGAACCCCAATCGCTTGCAGCATTACTACCAATATCAGGTGGTACTCAAGCCCTCGCCGGAAAACATCCAGGATTTGTATCTCGGCTCCCTGCACGAGCTCGGGATCAATGCCAGGGTCCACGACATCCGTTTCGTCGAGGACGACTGGGAATCACCCACCCTCGGCGCCTGGGGACTGGGCTGGGAGGTCTGGCTCGACGGCATGGAAATCACGCAGTTTACCTATTTTCAGGAAGTGGGAAGCCTGCCTTGTAAACCGGTGTTGGGCGAGATCACCTACGGCCTGGAGCGTCTGGCGATGTATCTGCAGGGCGTCGAGAACGTGTTTGACCTTGTCTGGACCCAAGGCGTGACCTACGGCGACGTGTATCACCAAAACGAAGTGGAACAGTCGAAATACAATTTCGAGCTGAGCAATGTCGACTGGTTGTTTGAACAGTTTAATAGCTTTGAGTCCGAAGCCGAGCGGTTGATGCAGGCCGGCCTGCCTTTACCGGGATTCGAAATGGTAATGAAGTGCTCGCATACCTTTAATCTGCTGGATGCGCGCGGCGCCATTTCCACCACCGAGCGCGCCGCCTACATTGGCAGGGTACGCGCATTGGCCAGGCAGGTGGCGCAAAGCTATTACGATTCGCGTGAGGCCCTGGGTTTCCCGTTGCTGAAGCGCAAGCGCATCCCCAAAAAGGCAAAGAAGAAAAAGTAACCGATGACGGACAGCCTGCTTATCGAAATCCTCACCGAGGAGCTGCCGCCGAAATCGTTGGCGCGTCTCTCCAGGGCCTTCAGCGGCAATGTATTTGACGGGCTTAAAGGGCAGGGCTTCGTGACTGCGCACAGCGAACCGCAGCCCTATGCCACGCCGAGGCGCTTGGCGGTGTTGGTATCCGATGTCTTGGCCAAGCAACCCGATCGCATCATGGAGCGCAGGGGCCCTTCTGTAAGCACTTCATTTGATAATGCCGGTAAGCCGACGCCGGCGCTGCTTGGGTTTGCGCGTTCCTGCGGCGTAAAACCCGACAAATTAAAAAGGCATGCCGGCGACAAGGGCGAATACTTTGTTTACCGCGCAAAGCGCAAAGGCGAGCCCTTAAAGAGCCACCTTGCCGACATTGTGGAATCGGCCCTTAAAAGACTGCCCGTGTCCAAGCTCATGCGCTGGGGGAGCGGGGAGGTGCAGTTCGTGCGTCCGGTACACGGTCTTGTCATGTTGCACGGCACAAGAGTCGTCCCCGGCACGGTGCTTGGCATTAAGAGCGGCAGGAAGACATTGGGCCATCGTTTCATGAGCCGTGGTCCCCTCGCCATTAATAATGCCGGGAATTACCAAAAAATCCTGGCGCAACGGGGGCGGGTAATCGTGGATTATGGGGAGCGCGTGAAACTGATCGAAAGGCAACTGGATGACCGGGCAAAAAGGTTCGGCAAGTCCGTCACCTGGAGCCTTGGAAAAGGGGCCGAATTGATTCAAGAGGTGGCGGGCCTGGCGGAGTATCCGGTTGTCTATGCCGGCGGATTCGACAAGGAATTCCTGACCCTCCCCGGGGAATGCCTGATTGTCAGCATGCAGGAGCACCAGCGGTATTTTCCGTTGGCCCTGACAGGTTCGCGTAAAGAAAATCAGCGGACAAGGTTGCTTGCCGACTTTTTGTTTGTCGGCAATATCAAAACCGGATCGCCCAGGCACATTATCCACGGCAATGAACGGGTACTGAAAGCGCGCCTGTCGGATGCAAAATTCTTTTTTGATCAAGACAGGAAAACCAGGCTGGCCGATCGCGTGCCGATGCTCGCCAAGGTGGTTTATCACAACAAGCTCGGCAGCCAGCTGGAACGCGTGGAGCGAATTGTGAAATTGTCGGCTGAAATTGCCCGCGGGCTCGCGCAACCCGGCGTGAAGCGCCTTGGCGAGGCGGAAATCCCGCAGGTTAAGCGCGCCGCCTATTTGTGCAAGGCGGATCTGCTGACCGAGATGGTGGGAGAATTTCCCGAACTGCAGGGGATCATGGGTAACTATTACGCGCGCCACGACGGCGAGCCGGCGCCCGTGGCCGATGCCATAGAACAGCATTACTTCCCCAAGATGGCCGGCGGCCCATTGCCGGCAGGCACGATTGCCGAATGCGTGGCATTGGCGGACAGGCTCGATACCCTGGTCGGGATTTACGGCATCGGCTTGGTGCCGACAGGTGAGAAGGATCCCTTCGGTCTGCGGCGCCAGGCGCTGGGGGCGACGCGCATCCTGATGGAAAAGCCCATACCGCTGGATATAGTGGAATTACTGCAACAGGCCCAAGCGGCTTTTCCTGCCGGTTTACTTGCCGAAGACGTGGTGCAGAACTTGTACGGGTTCATGCTGGATCGCCTTAAGCCCTATCTGCGTGAAAAGGATTTTCTGCCCGATGAGATTGAGGCGGTGTTGAGTCTGAACCCCAAGCGTCTGGATCAGGTGTTGCCGCGCCTTCAGGCATTGCAGAAATTCCGCAAGCTCCCGCAAGCGCAGGTCCTGGCCGCCGCCAACAAGCGCATTCGCAATATTCTGCGGCAGGCCGGCGGCGCGGTTTCGGGGCAGGTGGATGAGACCCTGCTCAAGGAGAGTGCCGAACGCGAGCTTGCCGGCCAAGTGCGAACACAATACGCTGAGACGATGCCGTTATTGGAAGCAGGAGAATATGCCCAAGTACTTACATGTCTTGCAAGTCTGCGCCCCGTGGTGGATAAATTTTTCGACGAGGTGATGGTGATGGTGGATGACATATCCGTGCGTAACAACCGCCTGGCGTTACTCGACAGCTTGAACAAATTGTTTATGCAGGTGGCCGACATTTCCCGGCTTCAGAGTTGATGGTATTTCAGGTTACCCGCCGCTTATGAAACTGGTTATCCTTGATCGAGACGGTGTCATTAATCACGATTCGGACAAGTACATCAAGTCTCCGGATGAATGGGTCCCGATAGAAGGGAGCTTGCAAGCGATAGCGCGGCTCAACCGCGAGGGGTACAGGGTGGTGGTCGCCACCAATCAGTCCGGCGTGGCGCGCGGCCTGTTCAGCAGGGAAACGTTGGGGAGAATTCATACCAAGATGCTCGATGCCGTACGCAGCAAGGGCGGCGATATCGATGCCATTTTTATTTGTCCGCATGGCCCCGGGGAGGGATGCCGTTGTCGCAAGCCGCTTCCGGGTTTGTTTGAGGAAATCGCCGATCGCCTGAAAGTCAATCTAAGCGGCGTCTATGCCGTGGGCGATTCCGAGCGCGACGTGATGGCCGCGCGCGCCGTCATGGCGCAACCGGTGCTGGTG
>WGFP01000101.1 GCA_015492195.1 Acidiferrobacterales bacterium | reverse complement strand
GGCATATGAAATTCAATGATATCGAAAACATTGTCACCCAGCGACCTTATTCTGCTTTGTTCTTGCGGCGTGCCGCCAAGCCGAGATTGCCACGCGGAATTTAAAAAACTGGTGGTATTTGTATTTAAATCAAAATTAATAACCGTTGGTAATTAAGCTAACCTATTCAATCCATGGGGGGGGAAGCCACTTCAGTGCGTCCGAGGGTGCAGGCCAGGGGTGAGGCGGATTTCGGCAACGGTCCAGTGGACCGTTGCCCCGCCGAACGGGCTCGCCATGGATGGCGAGCCCCGGCCTTTCAAGCGGAGCAGGACAGTGAAGCGCAGAAAGGCCCGAGTCAAAGTTCCTCGCCTTCGGGTGCGAGAACCCGATTGAAATACCGTCGACGGAGTTCGACACAAAGCTATATCCACGGCCTATTCCGAAAAATCCGGTAATCCATGTCGGGGAATAAACTGTCGCGCGCCGTGATTTCGCGCAGGTAGTTTTCATCAAAGGCATTGCGTTCGACCATGTCTGCGAGGCGATCGAAACGATGGAGATGGGTTTTGAAGCGCCGCACCGCGTAGTCGACGGTGGTAGAGGTTTTCATGATGAAGGCCCAGTCGCTCGCCTGCGCCAGCAGCAGTTCCCGCGCCGCCTGATCGAGCGCCCAGCGGGTAACGCCATCGGCATCGGGGAATTTTTTGACAAGCGCGACCATGCGGTCGGTGGCGGCATGCAGGTAAGGGTAGATCCAATCATTGGCGCCGTTGAGCCAGACTTCGTGAAAGCCGCCCGCCCCCCAGCTGCATTCCGGGGGCGATACGGTCTGTAAATCGCCGTAACGGTCCAGGTATTCGGAGGGCAGGATGGTCTTGATGTCGTTCTGGTCGTAGGCGATCTTACGCAATAAAAAATCCATCCACTGCGGTCCTTCGAACCACCAGTGGCCGAAGAGCTCGGCATCATAGGGCGCGACGATGATCGGCGGCCTGTCGAAAAAGGACGCCAGCCATTCCACCTGCTGCTGGCGGTTGAACATAAAATTTCCTGCATGCTCCGCGGCGCGTTCGCGCGCCCAGCCGGGATGGTAGGGTTCCTTATTGGCCGTCTTGCCGGTGATGCGGTGGTACTTGAGGCCGGTAAACGTACGTTGGTTTGCGTGTTGCAGCGGCTCCATGTGCGGCGCACGCACGTCATAGCCGGCGTCGCGGTAGAACTCGCGGTAGACGGCGTCACCGGGATAGCCTTCTTCCGCGGACCACACTTGTTTGGATGATTCGTAATCGCGCCCGAACGCCGCCGGTCCGCCGGGCGTGCGCACGGGGCGGTGCACGCCGTACTTGGGGCGGGGTACGGCGTTCAGGACGCCGTGGGAATCAAGAAAAAAGAATTCAATACCGAATTCGTTCAGTATCCGGTCCATACCCGGTTTGTAGCCGCATTCCGGCAGCCAGATGCCGCGCGGCCGCCGGCCCAGAATGCGCGTGTGGGTGCGCACCGCCATGGACAGCTGGGCGTAGAGGTTTTCCTCATTCACGGCGAGCAGCGGAAAGTAGCCGTGGGCCGCGCCCGAGGTGATGATCTCGAGATACCCCGCCTCCATCAACCGGCGGAAGGCCCGCGTGACATCCAGTTTGTCCTGCTCCACGAAACGCCGGCGCAACCGTTCGTACAGGTCAGAATAAAACAGCACCACCGGATGAAAATTGGGATCGCCCGAGGTGCGCGCCCGTTCGCCTTCCAGCGCCTTAAGCCGCGCGTCCAGATAACGCACATAACGGTTCTGTAACAACGGGTCCGTCATCATGGACAGCAACGTCGGCGTGAGCGACATCGTGACGCGGAAATGGGCGCCACGGCGCGCCAGCCCTTCGAAGACGTCCAGTAACGGAAGATAGGTTTCCGTCAGGGCTTCAAAAAACCAGTCTTCTTCCAGGAAGCGTTCGTGTTCGGGATGGCGCACGAACGGCAGATGCGCATGCAGGACGAGGGCGAAATAGCCTTTGGGATCCAAAATGTTTGGAAACTAACGGCTGCTTAGGGAGGCGGACCAGCCGAGCCGTCTGCCGCGGGCAAAGCCGCCGGCGCGCAGATACATCTCACGAAATTGCCGTTCACTGACCCACCATTTGCGGTCTGTTTGGCTTGACGCATAGAGGCTCGGGATGCGCGCCATGCCGTGGCGGATGGCAGGAATAAACGTTCCATCCTGATAGGCGCCGAGCTGAAGGACGATTTCACCGTCGCCTTGCACCTCGTCCACGTGAAAATACCAATGGCCGCGATCGTCGGGCAGGGGAATTTCCTCCAACACTTCCAGCGTGTCATCCGACAGGAGGCACAGCCGGAGTTGGAGAGACGGTTGACGTGCCAGTCTGCCTGGTTCCAGCACCCAATAGGCATGCAGGATGCCCGGTTTCTGCGGCAGCAGGCAGAGCGTGGATTCGGTGAATGCCGGCAGCCGCTCGATGTCTTCTCCGAGATCGGGCGTGGCCGGCGGCGCGGAAACCGTAACGCCCGGCGGGGCGATCGCGTATTTTGCCTCTTCCGCGCGCGCTTCCTCACTGACGAAGGGCGTCTCCTCCGGCATCAGCTGGGCGGTTTTCGTTGTCCGCGTTTTACCTACGGC
>WGFP01000100.1 GCA_015492195.1 Acidiferrobacterales bacterium | reverse complement strand
TAAAACTGCCGCCTGAAATATCCTACGAGCAGGGAACGTTCATCGAACCGCTCGGCACCGTGCTGCGGAGCCTGAGGGCCTCCGGCCTGACACCGGGAGACAGCCTGCTCATTCTGGGGAGCGGCCTTTCGGGGTTACTGCACATCAAGGCCGCCAGGGCGCTCGGGGCGGGGACGATTATCGCGACCGACACCCAAGACTATCGTTTGAAGGCGGCGACACAATTCGGCGCCAGCCACGCGGTGCACGCGCACGAGGATATCTCCGCCTTCGTCAAGGAACACAATGAAGGGCGGCTTATCAAGCGAGTGATTATCTGCACCGGTGCCTTGCAGGCCGTTTCCCAGGCCATAAACGCCGTTGCGCGCGGAGGAACCGTGGTGTTTTTTGCGGTACCGAAGCCGGGGGAAACGGTGAATATCGATTTCAATCCCTACTGGCGAAACGACATCTCGCTGAAAACGAGTTACGGCTCCGCCCCCCTGGATCACTGGCAGGCACTGGAACTAATCAAATCAAGGGGCATTGACGTAACCGACATGGTCACCCACCGGCTTCCGCTTGCAGAAATCGAAAAGGGCTTCCGGATAGCGGCCGAAGGAAGTGAATGTCTGAAAGTCATCATTGAACCTAACGCCGGCTAAGCCGGCGCGGGACGCCTTATCCTGCGGGTAGTGCCACGACGATCCTGTCCCGGCCTCTCTGTTTGGCGTAATCAAGCGCTTCATCCGCACGTTTGAGCAGCGTCATCGGCTGTTCGCCCGGTGAGTACAAAGTCAAAACGCTTGAGAAGCTGGGAAGAGGGATGGTTTTTCCGTCATGGCTAAGATGGGTGTCTTCAACGTTTTTGCGTGCCTTCTCAAGCGCCTTAATTGCGCCTTCCTTCTGGGTGTTAGGAAACAGCACTGCAAATTCGTCCCCGCCGTAGCGCGCCACCAAATCATACGTGCGGAATTTCGATAGGACCTCAGAGGCATAACAACGTAAAACGGAATCGCCCGCCTCTCGCCCATATTGCTCGTTTATATCGGACAGATCGTCCAGGTCGATCAGAGCGAGTGCCAGCGCAAAGCCATAACGCCTAACCCGCCCTATTTCAGCCTCCAATTGCCTTACGAAAATCTCTCGCTTGGGCAAGCCCGTCAGTTCGTCGGCAAGGCTGTGTTTGCGCGCTTTGGTGAGCTCCTTTCGCAGCCTGCGCCGATCCGACTCAACCGCTTTCAGGTATTCGCCGGCGCTGTCAAGTTTACGCCTCAACGCCTGACGTTCTTGAATCAACTTGTCCAGTCCTTTTACCAACAGCTTCTTGAGGTCATTGATATCGTCAATCTTGCCATCGAGATCCGCGATGGCGCTCGCGCTTGTTTCCTCCAACTCCGTCTCCTGATCAGAGATAACGTCCGACGTTACCTCATAGACAAGGTTTTCCCTCGGTTCTTCAATCTTTTTCCGGTGGCCCTCCTGCAAAGACAAGTTGCCGCGCGCTTCATTTTTCACAGGTTGTTCAGGCCCTTCATAAACACCGGGGGAGACCGGTTTACGAATATCGGGCGTTGCCCTGACGGTTCTTTTGGCGGGCGCTGCAGAATTTGAAGTCAGCGAATCAATCCTGGTCCATCTGGATATATCTTCGGATTGCTCGGCGACGGCCTTACGCGTCTGCTTTGGCGGTGATTCCGGAAGATGCGGCGCGAGTCGCTGCTGTATGAGACGCGCCTTGATACGCGTGGCGGGGTCGCTTCGAGGATCCTTGGCATACCTTCCAAGCAATGCATGAAGAAAGGTGATGAAGCTGCGTTCGATCTTCCCCCTGTTTCCCCCATATTTTTTCAGGCCGCGAACGATAAGATTATAAAGCACGATACCGTCGGTGGTATGCCTTAAGCCCTCGAGATGGTCCCTGATGTTTTGTAACGCCAATGAACTCATTCAGTGTTATACCTTTCCCTATAAAGAAACTTTTCTTGCGGAAATCCGCCCATAAGGCATTTTTACCTCACGATAGAAATTTAGACACACCCAGGCCAAATAACAAGCGGGCGGGCTTTGTTCAAACAGGATGGAAGATAAACGGGGCGGATAAACCGCTAAACAGGCGATACGTCAACCGGCAATAACGACGGGAAATTACGGATGAATACTGTTATCTTCAGAAACGTCCTGATCCGCCCGGCCGCGGTCGGCGTCCCCGGCATCGGTCGCTCCCGACGTCCTCGGCAACTGCTCCCTGCGTTGCCCTACCTCCTCCGCCCCTGGAGTCGTGTCTCCCGCGACACTCGCGCGTCCCTGCGCATCGGAAGCCAGAATCACCTCAATTCGATCGCGTCCCAAATGTTTCGCACGATAGAGGGCGCGGTCGGCGCGATCAATCAGTGAAATATGCGTTTCACCGGGAACATACATGGTTATGCCCGTGGAAAACGTGGGCATCGTGAGCGTATTGCCGTTGAGTTCACAATGGGCCTGCTGGGCGCGTTTCTTTACCTTGTAAATAGCGCTCACCGCTCCACTCTCAACGGTATTAGGCAGCAACACGGCAAACTCCTCACCCCCGTAGCGAGCCACCATGTCATGATGACGAAGAACCGAAAGTACATTGGTTGCGTAGCAACGCAAAACCTCGTCCCCCGCGGCATGACCATAGAGATCATTGATGGACTTGAATTCATCCAGATCAATGAGCGCCAGTGCCAGAGGCAGGCCATAACGTTGCGCACGTCCTATCTCATCCCGTAGCCGCCGCATGAAAGCACGCCGGTTTGGAAGGCCCGTATATTCATCGGTAAGACTCAGCAGGCGAACCTTGTTTAACTCATCGTGTAACCGCTGGCTGTCAGACCTGATAAGCTTGAGATAATCACTGGTCTTGTGAAGCTTGACATCAAGCGAGCGTTGCCCTTGAATCAACTCCTCGATGGCGCCTATCAGTATCTGCCTCAGGTTCTCGACTTCCTGAACTCCTTCCGCCTGTTCCAGCGCCACAAGCTCGATCTGTAGCAAGGCTCCGAATTCCCGGTTCTGAGTGATGGCCGCGGCCGCATTTTTGGAAAGCATCTCTTGCAATTTGAGAATCTCATTGCGCTTTCTATCAAGATGCAGGCGGTAGGCGGAGTTCACACGACGTTCCACCAACGGGGCGCCGTTTTCCCGGGCCCTGTCAGCGTCATGTTCCTCCATGGGCCGTGTTGTATCCGCCCCTTCCTCCGCCCCGGCCGCCGGCCTGTCCTGGCCGACGCTGGAATCGTACGATGTTGAATCCGAAGGCCGGGCCACGTCGCGTTCCTTACGCCGCGCAAGAGCGTCTTCCTTTTTTGTATGAACGTCAGGGGAAACGCTTTCTGTGACCTTTTCCTCCGGGGCGTGCGGCTGACGAGGCATATACAACCGGATCAATCTGGCATTGACTTGGGTGACGTGATCGCTGGTGGGATTCACGGCATAGCTATCCAACAACAGATGCAAAAGCAGACTATAGGCCCGGTCAATTTTGTTTTGTACGGTATCGTACTCGTCGAGGATGCGGGAAATTTGATCATAGATAACGGTACCCACGCCTGTGCTTTTCAAATTTTCAAGCAAAGCAAGTACATGGCTTAAGCCTTTTGACTCGCTGGCATCTGGTTTGCGATCTGTCACTCGTCCACTCCCTTGAAGGGGGCTGTACCATGCTTTCGTCAATCATAATTCGAATAGACGACCCTAACCTCCGTTCCGTGGAGGCAACTTTTTCGTCTAACCTGATCGGCACTGATACTCCCCTTGTGCAAGCTAAATTTACGCCGCAATTCACGAGATAACAATAGAAATAACGCTGCCAAATCAATAAATTGGCACATCAATCAGTTACACAATTAATTGAAGGGTAATGCTTACGAGTGTATCCAAATAGATACAGTCACCGTGCTAATTACGTCGGAAACGAAAAATGGCACGTGGACGTGCCGAACAGGAGGCTGCGAATGCAAATCCAGGATACACGGAAATTGCGGGGTGGGGGCCGTGAAATAATGTTTCAATCGTGATATTCCCGGCTCAAGGTATGTACCGCCTCCACCAATACTGCAACCTTTTCGGGATCGACGCGTTGCTGAATGCCGTGGCCCAGATTGAAAACATGACCATTGCCGCGCCCGTAACTCGCCAAGATTGAGGCCGCCTCTTCCCGGATGCGTTCGGGCGAGGCATAAAGCACGGCCGGATCCATATTCCCCTGCAGCGCAACCTTGTGGCCCACCCGCGCCCGGGCGTCCCGTAAATCCGCGGTCCAATCGATACCGAGCGCGTCGCAACCGCACTCCGCCAAGACCTCGAGCCACTGGCCCCCGTTTTTGGTGAACACAATTACCGGGACACGCCGGCCTTCATGTTCACGAACGAGCTTGTGGATAATCTGTTTCATGTAGGCAAGCGAAAATTCCTGATAATTCTTCGGGGTCAGCACCCCGCCCCAGGTATCAAAAATCATCAGCGCCTGCGCCCCCGCCGCGACCTGGGCGTTCATATAGGTCGTGACCGAACGCGCGAGGAGATCGAGCAGTCGGTGCATAAGCGACGGTTGTTCGAACATCATGCGTTTAACGGTGCAGAAATCCTTGCTCCCCCCGCCTTCCACCATGTAGACCGCAAGCGTCCACGGGCTGCCGGCAAAACCGATCAGCGGAACCCGCCCGTCCAGTTCGCGCCGGACCAGACGCACCGCGTCCATCACGTAGCGTAGTTCACCCTCGGGATCGGGAACGTGCAACGCGTCAACGTCGGCGCTACCGCGCACCGGCCTCTCGAAACGCGGGCCTTCGCCCTCGGTGAAATAAAGCCCGAGGCCCATGGCATCGGGAATCGTCAGAATGTCGGAAAACAGGATCGCGGCATCCAAAGGAAAACGCTGCAAGGGCTGCAAGGTCACCTCGCAGGCCAGATCGGGCGTGGTGCACAAGGTCCTGAAATCGCCCGCGCGTTCGCGCACCGCGCGGTATTCCGGCAAATAGCGCCCCGCCTGGCGCATGATCCACACCGGCGTGACATCCACGGGCCGGCGTTGCAGCGCGCGCAGGAGACGGTCATTTTTTAGTTCTTTCATAGGCGCGAAGAATAGACAGGATCAACAGGATTAACAGGATAAAAGAAAAATTCTTGGTTCTCTTTTTTCTTGGTTCTCTTTATTATTAATCATGTAAATCCTGTTAATCCTGTCTATTTTTCTTTGTATTTTTGTGACGGGTTCTTAGACGCCAAGATAGTTCAGGATGCCCTCGGCCGCTTCGCGGCCCTCGAACACGGCGGTGACCACGAGGTCGGCGCCGCGCACCATGTCGCCGCCGGCGAACACCTTGGGAT
>WGFP01000099.1 GCA_015492195.1 Acidiferrobacterales bacterium | reverse complement strand
CGCCTTGGCCACCACGCCGGAAACCGGGACCCGATGACGATCACCCGCCTGCACTTGAGCGTAACCCTGCTGATCGCTCTGGCCCTGCACGGCGCCACGGCGGCGTGGCTGTCCCTGCCTGCGCGTGGGCCGCTTCCGGACCCCCCGCCCCTGCGCCTCAGCTTGTTGGCGCCCGTAGCCGAAACCCCGGCGGACACCGTGCCCGTTTCCGAGACGCCAAGGCTGGAGCCGCCGCCGGCACCACCACCGAAACCCCAACCCGTGGCTCGGAAATCACCGCCCGAACCGCACCGGGATCGGGAACCCACGGCTGAGCCACTGCCGGCAAAGAACGTCCCCGAGCCGGTGCGGGAGCCCGAACCCCCGCCGGAAACGTCACCGGCGCCCCTGATCACCAGCACGGCGCCGCGGCAGGCGGCCCCCGCCGTTCAATATGAGCAACTGCTCCATGCCTGGCTGGAGCGGCACAAGCGGTATCCACGCCAGGCCAAACGCCTGCGTATCGAGGGACGGGGATTGCTGCGCATTCGCATTGATCGCGACGGACGCGCACAGCTCATCGCTCTTGAGCAACGCACCGGCAACCGGATGTTGGATCAGGCCGCGCTCGAGATGGCGCGACGCGCCGATCCCTTTCCGCCCGTCCCGAAAAGCTATTCACGCAGGGAACTGGAATTTATCGTGCCCGTGGCGTTTGTGCTTCGATAATGTCCGGGGAAGGGTCTGGCCGTCAGTCTCGTGCTGAATATGGACTAGTCCTTGTGTAAGGGGAGTGATTTACTTATGAAAATAGAGCTGGAGGCAAAGATGAACCGTATCAAAATAAAATTGTTTGTACTGATACTGTCGTTGTTGGCGGCGCCCGTTTTTGCAGCAGAGGCTGAGGAACTGGTGGTTTATTCCGCGCGCAACGAGCAGCTGATCAAACCCCTCTTCGATGCCTATACCGCGAAGACCGGTACAAAAATTCAATTCATCACCGACAAAGCCGGGCCGTTGCTGGCGCGGCTCAAGGCCGAGGGAAAAAACACACCGGCCGATCTGTTGATTACCGTCGATGCCGGTAATCTCTGGCAGGCCGCCCAGGAAGGTCTGCTGGCCAAAATAAACTCTAAGTTATTGAACAAAAATATCCCGGCCCACCTGCGCGATCCCGAAAATCGTTGGTATGGGCTCTCTGTCCGCGCCCGCACCATTGTCTACAGCACGAAGCGGGTCAAGCCCGAGGAACTGTCCACCTATGAGGATCTGGGCCGTGCCAAATGGAAGGGGCGGCTGTGTCTGCGGACTTCGAAGAAGGTCTACAATCAGTCGCTGGTGGCCATGATGATTGCCCGACTGGGGGAGGTCGAGACTGAGAAGATCGTCCGCGCCTGGATGGCCAATCTGGCGACCGATGTGTTTTCCAACGACACCAGCCTGATCAAGGCCATCGCCGCCGGCCAGTGCGACGTGGGCATCGTCAATACTTATTATTACGGCCGCTTGAAACGCAAGGACCCGAACATTCCGGTGGCGCTATTTTGGCCCAACCAGCGCGACCGCGGCGTGCATGTAAACGTCTCCGGCGCCGGGGTGGTAAAGTACTCGCGCAATAAAGAGGCCGCGGTGCGCTTTCTCGAGTGGCTCTCAAAGGAAAAGGCGCAGCGGCTGTTCGCCGACGGCAACATGGAGTACCCGGCCAACCCGCGGGTGAAGCCTCACCCCGAGGTGGCGGCCTGGGGCCGCTTCAAGCAGGACACCATCAATGTGTCGCAGGCCGGCAAGCTGCAAGCCAAGGCGGTCATTCTCATGGACCGGGCCAGGTATAAGTGAATGTCTGGTGGCGAGTTTCTAGTTTCGATTTGATTTAGGACGGTTTGGTTATATTTTGGAGGCGACTCGGGATTCGCTACCCGACACGCGAGACTAAAGCTATGAATGCCACCGCCGGTAATCCAGCAAGCCGTACCACCGCTCCGATCGGCATTTCCACGTGGCTAAACGTACACGTCTGGCACTGGCGCCTCGCCAGTTTCGCCATCGCCGCGGTGGTGGCGGCGCCGATTCTGGTTGTGGCCTCCGCCTGGCTGGCGCCGGATACCACGGTTTGGCAACACTTGGTCAATACCGTTTTGGGCGAATTGTTGCGGAACACCGCTTATCTGATTCTGGGTGTCGGCATCGGGGTTTTTGTTTTGGGGGTGGGTTTGGCCTGGCTTACTGCCATGTGTGACTTCCCAGGGCGGCGCCTGTTCGACTGGGCGCTGATGCTGCCGCTGGCCATTCCGGCATACGTGCTTGCGTTTGTCGCCGTCGGGCTTCTGGATTTCAGCGGGCCGGTACAGGGCTGGTTGCGCGGCTTGCTGGGACACAGTGACTACTGGTTTCCGCCGATCCGTTCCACGGGCGGCGTGGTCGCCGTCATGGTGCTTGCGTTTTATCCTTATGTGTACATGCTTGCGCGCGCGGCATTTTTAGGTCAGGGACGGAGCATGCTCGAGACCGGCCGCGTCAGCGGTCTGTCCCCCATGGGCGCTTTCCTGCGCGTGGCCTTGCCTATGGCGCGCCCCGCCGTCGCCGCAGGAATCGCGCTGGCGTTGATGGAGACACTTGCGGACTTCGGGGCGGTGTCGATTTTTAATTACGACACGTTTACCACCGCCATCTACAAGGCCTGGCTCGGGCTGTCCAGCCTGAGCGCGGCGGCGCAGCTTGCGACGCTTTTATTGCTCTTTGTCGCGCTTGCCTTATTCGGCGAGCAGCGCCTGCGCGGAAGGGCGCGATACCATGTGGGGCTTAAACGGGGACGCGAACGGCGTATCCGGCTCAAAGGCGCCAACGCCTTTTTCGCCACAATCGCCTCGGCGGTCGTATTGCTGTTGGCCTTTGTCATCCCGGTGGGGCAACTGTTGGTATGGGTGTGGCAAACGGCCTATTTGGATTTTGATACGCGCTACTTTCAATTTTTTGCCAACACCCTTTCGCTCGGTGCCGCCGCGGCCGTGATCACCACCTTCTGCGCCTTGCTCTTGGCTTATACCTATCGCTTGAGGCCGGACCGCGTCACGCGCGGCGCCGTGCGGTTCGCCACGCTCGGCTACGCCCTTCCCGGTTCCGTGCTGGCAGTGGGTATCATGCTGTCATTTATCTGGCTCGATCAGCGGCTCGCCCATCTCATGCAGCAGTGGTTCGGGATGGCGCTCGGCCCGCTGCTTGCCGGCAGCCTGATCGCCCTGATTCTGGCCTACGGCGTGCGCTTCATGGCGGTGGCGCACGGGCCGATCGACAGCGCCTTCGAGCATATCAAACCTTCATTGTGGCAGGCCGCGCGCAGCCTGGGCGCCAGCAACTGGGAAATCCTGTGGCGGATTTCCATCCCCATGTTGCGCACCGGGCTGCTCAGCGCGGGTTTGCTGGTGTTTATCGAGGTGATGAAAGAAATGCCCGCCACCCTGCTGCTGCGCCCGTTCGGATGGGATACGCTCGCCACGCGTATTTTCGAAATGACGTCGGAAGGCGAATGGGAACGCGCCGCCCTGCCCGCTGTCACGTTGGTGCTTGCGGGACTGATCCCGGTGGTCATGCTGGTGCGAAGATCAACGCCGCGGATATAGGCCTTTGGCCGTCATGGGATTCAAGGCCGCTTGGCGCCATGGGCGGCGTGGGATATAGTGCATTTT